>JAHEDO010000102.1 GCA_024641185.1 Burkholderiaceae bacterium
TGCGATCAATCGGGAGCGCCGGCACATCGAGAGCAGGATGCGCGAGGAGGCGCTCGCCGACGCCGACGGCCTTGCGGCGGACAGTCTGTCGCTGGTCGTGTTTCGCGACGCATGGCACGAGGGCGTGATCGGGCTGGTCGCGTCGCGCCTGAAGGACCGCCACCACCGGCCGGTGGTCGCCTTCGCGCGCTCCGCCGCCGACGCGTCGATGCTGCGCGGCTCCGGCCGTTCGATCGCGGGAGTGCACCTGCGCGACCTGCTGGATCTGGTCAGCAAGCGCCATCCGGGCCTGATCCTGCGTTTCGGCGGCCATGCGATGGCGGCCGGGCTGACACTGGCGGCGTCCGAACTCGACCGGTTCACCAGCGCGCTCGAGGAAGCAATCCAGGACTTCGCCGACGACGACGTGTTCGAGCCCAGCCTGCTGACAGACGGGCCGCTCGCCGCCGACGAGTTCGACCTGCGCCTCGTCGACGCAATCGACGGCGCCGTCTGGGGCCAGGGTTTCCCGGCTCCGGTCTTCAGCGACGTCGCACAGGTGCTGTCGCAGCGGCTCGTCAAGGACCGCCACCTGCGCGTCGACCTTCGCATGCAGGGGCGTCGCTTTTCCGGGATCGCGTTCGGGCGGACCGATCCGCTGCCGCCGGTTGCGCGCATCGCCTACCGCGTATCGCGCGACGAGTATCGCGGCGTCGCCGATATCCAGCTGCTGATCGAAGCTGCGCAGCCCGAATAGCGCGCTTCCGGCGCACGAACCCGGGTGGCCCCTCCGTTATAATCCTCGGTTTACCGGAAGCCGACCCAGATGGAAGCCGAACGACTGAATCAGCTCGAAACCCTGATCGACGGACTGCGCGCGCGCTCCGCCGATCTACGGGGGTATCTTTGACTTCGATCGAAAAAAGGTCCGACTGACCGAAGTCAGCCGCGAGCTCGAGGCCCCGGACGTCTGGAACGACGCCAAACGCGCGCAGGAGCTCGGCAAGGAAAAGAAGTCGCTGGAGGCCGTCGTCGAGACGATCTCCGGCGTGGATGCCGCCCTCGGTGACGCTGCGGAACTCTTCGAGATCGCCCGCACCGAGGACGACGACTCCACGCTGCTCGCGATCGAGGCCGACACCAGGGAAGTCGAGCGCCACGTGGCCGACCTCGAGTTCCGCCGGATGTTCTCGAACCCCGCGGACTCGAACAACTGCTTCGTCGAGATCCAGGCGGGCGCCGGCGGCACAGAAGCGCAGGACTGGGCGCAGATGCTTCTGCGCCAGTACCTTCGCTATTGCGAGCGCAAGGGCTTCAAGACCGAGATGCTTGAGGAGTCACCCGGCGAGGTCGCCGGCCTGAAGGGCGCGACGATCCGCATCGACGGCGACTACGCCTACGGCTTCCTGCGCACCGAAACCGGCGTGCACCGCCTGGTGCGCAAGTCTCCATTCGACTCCAGCGGCGGGCGGCACACGTCGTTCGCGTCGGTCTACGTCTACCCCGAGGTCGACGACTCGATCGAGATCGACGTCAATCCCGCGGATCTGCGCATCGACGTCTACCGAGCCTCCGGTGCCGGCGGCCAGCACGTGAACAAGACCGAATCCGCCGTGCGGATCACGCACCTGCCGACGAACATCGTCGTGCAGTGCCAGAACGACCGCTCGCAGCACCGAAACAAGGACGAGGCGATGAAGATGCTGCGCGCGCGCCTCTACGAACTCGAACTGCGCAAGCGGCGTGCCGAGCAGGACAAGGTCGAGGCCGGCAAGACCGACATCGGCTGGGGCCACCAGATCCGCTCTTACGTGCTCGACCAGTCGCGCATCAAGGACCTGCGCACCAGCGTCGAGACCAGCAACACCAGGGCGGTGCTCGACGGCGACCTCGACGAGTTCATCTCGGCGAGCCTCAAGCACGGCGTCTGAGCCCCGGCCCGGGCACGCCTTCGATTCGCCATCGGCTCGCGCCACGACCGCAACCGGGAACCCCAATGACCGAGCAAGCCCCCATCCCGATCGACGAGAACCAGATCATCGCGGAGCGCCGTGCCAAGCTCGCCGCGTTGCGCGCTCAGGGCCCGGCCTTCCCCAACGATGTGACGCCCGCGGACCGTGCCGGATCCATCGCTGCGCTGCATGCCGACATGACGCGCGAGCAGCTCGAAGCGGCCGCGGTCGACGTGTCGGTGGCCGGACGAATGATGCTCAAGCGCGTGCAGGGCAAGGCCAGCTTCGCGACAATCCAGGACGCGACCGGGCGCATTCAGCTGTGGCTGAGTGACGACGGGGTCGGCGCAGCAGAACACGAAGCGTTCAAGCACTGGGACCTGGGCGATATCGTCGCCGCGGACGGCGTGCTGTTCAAGACCCTGAAGGGCGAACTATCGGTCCGCTGCTCGCGGGTGAGGCTGCTCACGAAAGCCCTGCGGCCGCTGCCGGACAAGTTCCACGGCCTGGCCGACCAGGAGGTCCGATACCGGCAGCGTTACGTCGACCTGATCGTCAACCAGGAAACCCGCGAGACCTTCGTGAAGCGCGGCAAGGCGATCAACGCCATGCGCAGCTTCATGATCGAGCACGGTTTTCTCGAGGTCGAGACGCCGATGCTGCACCCGATTCCTGGCGGTGCCGCGGCCAAGCCGTTTGTGACGCATCACAACGCCCTCGACCAGCAGATGTTCCTGCGGATCGCACCCGAGCTCTACCTGAAGCGCCTGATCGTCGGCGGATTCGAGCGCGTCTTCGAGATCAACCGCAATTTCCGCAACGAGGGGATCAGTCCGCGCCACAACCCCGAATTCACGATGATGGAGTTCTACGCCGCGTACACCGACTACAGCTGGCTGATGGACTTCACCGAACAGGTGATCCGCGACGCGGCACACGCCGTCGCCGGAACTTCTACGCTGTCGTACCAGGGGCAGCCGCTGCACCTCGGCGAACCCTTCGACAGGCTCACCATCGTCGAGGCGATCCGCAAGTACGCGCCGCAGTATGCGGACGCCGACCTGGAGAGCGTCGACCGGGTCCGCGCCGAGGTCGCCAGACTCGGCGTCGACGTCGACGATGTCAGGCATCGCAGCGCCGGCCTGGGCGCCTGGCAGCTCGCGCTGTTCGAGGAAGTGGCCGAAGGCAAGCTCTGGCAGCCGACCTTCATCGTCGACTACCCGATCGAGGTGTCGCCGCTCGCGCGCGAATCCGACGCTCGGCCCGGCATCACCGAGCGCTTCGAGCTGTTCATCACCGGACGCGAGATCGCCAACGGGTTTTCCGAGCTCAACGACGCCGAGGACCAGGCCGAACGATTCCGCCAGCAGGTCGAAGCCAAGGAAGCCGGCGACGAGGAAGCGATGTACTACGACGCCGACTTCATCCGGGCGCTCGAATACGGGATGCCGCCGACCGGCGGCTGCGGAATCGGCGTCGACCGCCTGGTGATGCTGCTGACCGACAGCCCGAACATCCGCGACGTCATCCTGTTCCCGGCGCTCAAGCACGAGGCCTGAGACGGCCTTGGCGCGCACCGGCCCGGATCTGGTTGTGCCGCACGCAGCGCGTCGATGGTGAAACTGCCCGGCGGCGCGGTCACCGCGCTCGGCATCACCCAGTTGGCCGGCTGGGGCACCACCTTCTACATCCCGGCCGTGCTCGGGCACACGATGGCCGTGGATGCCGGCTGGAGCACGAGCGAGGTGTTCGGAGCGTTCTCGTGGAGCCTGCTGGTTGCCGGCGCCGTCTCGAGACGGATCGGCCACGCGATCGACCTGCGCGGCGCACGGGCGGTCATGTCGACCGGCTCCATCGGCGTCGTGCTCGGTCTGCTGATGCTCGCGAGCGCATCGCACTGGATTCAGCTCTTCCTCGCATGGACGCTGCTCGGGATCGCGTCGCGTGCCACGCAGTACGACGCCGCGTTCGCTGCGATCGCAGCCCTCACCGGCGCAGGTGCGAGGCGTGCGATCTCGATGATCACACTATGGGGCGGCCTGGCGTCTTCCGTCTTCTGGCCCCTGGGCCACCTGATGGACGAGACGCTGGGCTGGCGCTGGGCCGTCGCGATCTACGCACTCGTCAACCTCGTGATCTGCCTGCCGCTGCACCTGCGTTTCGCCTCCGCGCGCCGCGCCTCCGCTGTCGCCTCCGCTGTCGCCACCGACCAGCACTCCGATCCGCAGGGGACCCGGCCGGCGGCTGTGCCGCCCACCGCAGCGCCGAACCCCGCATCACCGGCCACCGCAGCCCCGGCCTCCGCAGCCCCGGCCTTCGCAGCCCCGACCTCCGGGGCGCCCACGGCCGCGCAGGGTGCGCTCCAGGGGCCTGAGCGCGAGCGCGCGCTGCTGGTCTTCGCGGTCGTGCTCTCGGCGTTCAGTTTCGTGTTCTCCTGCATCGCGGCGCACATGATCACGCTGCTGCAGGGCCTGGGGCTCGCCGCCGCAACCGCGGTCGGGCTGTCCTCGATCATGGGCATCGCGCAGGTCGGCGCACGCTTCCTCGAGATGACGGCCCAGCGCTGGTTCGCACCAATGAGCATCGGCGTCATCGCGCTCGCGCTGCTTCCGGTTTCGCTGACGGTGATGCTCGCTGCAGGGGCCGCGCCAATGGTGATCGCCGCGGCATGCGTGATCTACGGCGCCGCCATCGGTCTGGTCACCGTGGTGCGAGGCGCTGTCCCGCTGGTGCTCTTCGGACACGCCGGCTATGCAACGACCCTCGGCCGGATCGCCGCGCCGGGACTGGCGACCGCCGCACTTGCGCCATTGCTCTTCGACTGGATTCTCGGCACGCTCGGCGCCCACGGCGCGCTCGTGCTGCTCCTGGCGATCGCACTGACCAGTCTTGCCGGCATGCTGTGGCTCGCGCGGCAGCAGGTCGGCGCGTCATCGACCTGAGGGGTCATCGTTGGGCCCGACCGGCCGCAGCGAACGACGACGGAACACGCCCACCTCGCTAGCCGGTGCCCGATGCACCGGGCAGTCAAGCGATCGCGCCGCGATGGGGACCGCGGGTTCCCCGGCTCAGTCCGCCTCGTCGATCCAGGTCTGCTGGATCGCCTCGAGGACCTTCTCCCCCGAGCGCTTCGGATCGTCGTCGAAGCCGGGCAATTCGAGCACCCAGTTGTGCAGGTCGGTGAAGCGCACCGCCTCCGGGTCGACGTCCGGATGGGCGTCGATCAGGGCTATCGCAATTTCGCGGATATCCGTCCACTTCACGGTCAGTGTTCCTCGCGGGCGTAGTTGATCGTGTACTTCGGGATCTCTATCGTCAGGTCCGACTCCCGAGCCTTGACCTGGCACGACAACCTCGACTGGGACGTCAGGCCCCACGCCTTGTCGAGCAGATCGTCCTCGGCATCCTCGGCCGGCACGAGCGAGCCGAGCCCCTCGCGCACGATCACGTGGCAGGTGGTGCACGCACAGGACATGTCACACGCGTGTTCGATGTTCACGCCGTGGTCGAGCAGCGCCTGGCACAGGACCGCACCGGGCTCGACGTCGAACTCGGCACCCTGCGGGCAAAGCGTCTGGTTTGGGAGAACCTTGATTCTGGGCATCGGGATCACAATCGAGAAAGCCGCGCGTCGCGGCCTGGATCAGAGCTTCACGTCGTCGAGCTTGCGCCCGGTCAGCGCGCGCGCAACCGCACGGTCCATCCGGCGTGCCGCGAGTGTCTCGGTACCACGCGCAAGCAAGTCGAGCGCCGCGTGGATCACGCCCACGTCCTCACCCGCCCGCGCGATCTTCAGTCGCTCGACCAGCGCGTCGAGCTGGTGCCGCTCGCTCGCGCTCAGCAGATCGCCGTCGGCGGCGAGCGCCGCTTCCGTCGCCTCGACGAGCCGGTCCGCCTCGACCTGCTGCTCGCGCAATGCGCGCTGCTGCATGTCGCCGGCCGCCGCCGCGAACGAGCTCTGCAGCATCGTGGCGATCTCGTCGTCCGAAAGGCCGTACGAGGGCTTGACCTGGATCGACGCGCCGACGCCGGAAGACTCCTCGCGCGCACTGACCGACAGCAACCCGTCGGCGTCGACCTGGAAGGTCACCCGGATGCGCGCAGCGCCTGCAGCCATCGGCGGGATCCCTCGCAGCTCGAACCGCGCCAGCGACCGGCAGTCGGACACGAGCTCGCGCTCGCCCTGGACCACGTGGATCGCCATCGCCGTCTGGCCGTCCTTGAAGGTGGTGAACTCCTGCGCGCGCGCCACCGGAATCGTCGAGTTTCGCGGGATCAGTCGCTCGACCAGTCCGCCCATCGTCTCGATGCCGAGCGACAGCGGGATCACGTCCAGCAGCAGCCAGTCGTCGTCCGCGCTGCGGTTGCCCACGAGCAGGTTGGCCTGCACCGCGGCGCCCAGCGCCACGACCTTGTCCGGATCGAGATCGGTCAGCGGGGGCTTGCCGAAGAGTTCGCCGACCGCGCGACTTACCTGCGGCATCCGCGTCGAACCGCCCACCATCACGGTACCCGTGACTTCGGCGGGTGTCAGCCGGGCGTCGCGCAGTGCGCGTCGCGTCGCCGTCAGCGTTCGATCGAGAAGCGAGCGGGTGATCTGTTCGAAACGCTCGACCGAAAGCGGAAGCGTCACACGCGTGGCGTCCGACAGTTGAACCGAAAAGTTTGCGACCGGATGCGAAGTCAACGCCTCCTTCGCACGCCGCGCCTCGACCATCATCAGGCGCAGGTCGCCCGGTGTGACCTGGCCGGACGCGAGCGCGCGGTCCAGCGCGTTCAGGCCGCTGGCGAGATCGTGCTCGACGATGCCGGTCTCTTCGAGCGCCCATTCGACGATCCGTCGATCGAAGTCGTCGCCGCCCAGCGCCGAATCCCCGCCGGTCGCGATCACCTCGAACACGCCACGCGTGAGCCGCAGGATCGAGATGTCGAAGGTCCCTCCACCAAGATCGTAGACCGCGAAGACGCCTTCGGCGCCATTGTCCAGGCCATAGGCCACCGCGGCCGCGGTCGGCTCGTTGAGCAACCGGAGCACCTCGAGACCGGCCAGCCGTGCCGCGTCCTTGGTCGCCTGCCGCTGCGCGTCGTCGAAGTACGCGGGCACGGTGATCACCGCGCCGGTCAGCTCACCACCCAGTGACTGCTCACCGAGCTCACGCAGCTTGCGAAGGATCTCCGCGGACACCTCGACCGGGCTCTTGTCGCCCGCACGCGTACGCAGTCTGACCATTCCGGGCGCGTCGACGAACTCGTAGGGCGTACGGTGCGACAGGGCGTCGGCCAGCCCGCGCCCCATGAAGCGCTTGACCGAGACGATCGTATTGCGCGGGTCGGCAGCGGCTTGGCGCTCGGCATCGTAGCCGACCCGGATCGAGCCGCCTTCCAGATAGCGCACCACCGACGGAAGCAACGGCCGTCCCTGCTCGTCGTCGAGCACTTCGGCGACACCGTGGCGCACCGTGGCCACCAGTGAATTGGTCGTCCCGAGATCGATGCCGACAGCAAGCCGCCGCTCGTGCGGATCGGGCGAGGCGCCGGGCTCGGATATCTGAAGCAGTGCCATGTCCGGAAGACCGTGTCAGTGTTCGGTGAGCAGTTCGTCCAGGACGTCGACGTCGCTCTCGAAGCGTTCGACGAACATCAGCTGACGGACCAACGCTGCTGCATTTCCGTAATCGGCGCGCACGTCGATCGCCTGCTCGATGCCTTGGAGCAGCTCGCGACGACTGGCGCTCAACTCGTCTCGAAGCGACTGAAGCGCCGGCGCGCTGCGCGACTCGCGAACTTCATCGAGGCGCTCGCGCCACTCCATCTGCTGCCCGAGGAAGGTCGCCGGCATCGCCGTGTTCGAGTGCACCTGAAGATCGACCCCATGGAGCCCGCACAGATAGGCCGCCCGCTGGACCGGGTCGCGCAGCGCCCGATAGGCTTCGTTGGTGTGCGTGGCCAGCTGCATCGCGATCCGACGATCGGTAGCCGATCCCGCGCCGAAGCGGTCCGGGTGCACCGCGCCCTGGACCCGGCGATATGCCCCGTCGAGCGCCGTGACGTCGACCGAAAAGCCCTCGGGCAGACCGAAGAGCTCGAAGTGCGTCTTCTTCAGCGCGTTCATTTGTCAGTGAAAGAGGCGGCAGCAAGCCTGCCTCGCGGGCTCGGCTCCCGCGATCAACCGCATGGGGAAGTGGCTTCGCGCGATCAGACGTTGAACGACTCGCCGCAACCGCACTCGCTCTTCATATTGGGATTGTTGAAGCGGAATCCCTCGTTCAGGCCTTCGCGCACGAAGTCGAGTTCGGTCCCGTCGATGTAGGGCAGGCTCTTGGGGTCGACGAAGACCTTCACGCCGTGGCTCTCGAACTGTGCGTCTTCCGGGGCCGCCATGTCGGCGAATTCCAGCTTGTAGGCCATGCCGGAGCAACCGGTCGTCTTGACACCGAGCTTCAGGCCGACGCCCTTGCCCCGCTTCTCGATGAAGCGGCTGACGTGCCTGGCGGCCGATTCAGTAAGTGTGATCGCCATGCTCGTCCCCGTCACGCAGCCTCGCGCTGTGCGCCAGGTGCGGTCGTCTCGCCATGCTTCTTGCGGTAATCGTCGATCGCGGCCTTGATGGCGTCCTCTGCCAGGATCGAGCAGTGAATCTTCACCGGCGGCAGCGCGAGTTCCTCCGCGATCTGCGTGTTCTTCAGCTGCATCGCCTCGTCGAGCGACTTGCCCTTGACCCACTCGGTGACCAGCGACGACGATGCGATCGCCGAGCCGCAACCGTAGGTCTTGAACTTCGCGTCTTCGATGACGCCGTTGTCGCTGACCTTGATCTGCAGCTTCATCACGTCGCCGCATGCCGGCGCGCCGACCATCCCGGTACCGATGTGCGGATCGGCCTTGTCGAACGCGCCCACGTTGCGCGGGTTCTCGTAGTGATCGATGACCTTCTCGCTATACGCCATGACTATCTCCTGTTTCCTGTTCCTTCGGCACGCGTCGCCGGGTGCCGTTTCAATCTGCCTCAGTGCGCAGCCCACTGCACCGTGCTGAGGTCGACGCCTTCCTGGACCATCTCCCACAGCGGCGACATTTCGCGCAGCTTTCCGACCTTGCCTTTGAGCAGTTGCACCGCGAAGTCGATCTCCTCCTCCGTGGTGAAGCGGCCGATGGTGAACCGGATCGAGCTGTGCGCGAGTTCGTCGCTGCGTCCGAGCGCACGCAGCACGTACGACGGCTCCAGGCTCGCAGAGGTGCAAGCCGAACCGCTCGACACCGCGATGTCCTTGACCGCCATGATCAGGGACTCGCCCTCGACGTAGTTGAAGCTCGTGTTCAGGTTGTGCGGAACTCGGCGCTCCATGTGTCCGTTGACGTAGACCTCTTCCATCTCTGTCAGGCCGCGCCAGAGCTTGTCGCGCAACATCCGGATGCGCTCGTTCTCGACCGCCATCTCTTCGCCGGCGATCCGGAAGGCCTCGCCCATTCCGACGATCTGGTGCGTGGGCAAGGTCCCGGAGCGAAAACCTCGCTCGTGACCGCCGCCGTGGATCTGCGCCTCGATACGCACGCGGGGCTTGCGCTGGATGTACAGCGCACCGACTCCCTTCGGACCGTAGGTCTTGTGCGCCGAGAAGGACATCAGATCGACCTTCAGCGTCGACAGGTCGATCGGCAGCTTGCCGGTGGCCTGCGCGGCGTCGACGTGGAACAGGATCCCGCGCGACCGGCAGATTTCTCCCATCGCGGGAATGTCCTGGATCACACCGATCTCGTTGTTCACGTACATGACCGAGGCGATGATCGTGTCCGGGCGCAGTGCCCGCTCGAACGCCCCGAGATCGACCATGCCGTCGGCGTCGACGTCCAGGTAGGTTGCCTCGAATCCCTGCCGCTCGAGCTCGCGCACGGTATCGAGCGTCGCCTTGTGCTCGGTCTTGACAGTGACGATGTGGCGACCGCGCTCCTTGTAGAAATGCGCGGCGCCCTTCAGGGCGAGGTTGATCGACTCGGTCGCACCGGAGGTCCAGACGATTTCCTTCGGATCCGCGCCCACGAGCGTCGCCACCTGCTCACGCGCAAGTTCGACGGCCTGCTCGGCTTCCCACCCGTAGGCGTGGCTTCTCGAGGCGGGGTTGCCGAATTTCTCGCGCAGGAACGGAATCATCCGGTCTACGACTCGCGGGTCGACCGGCGTGGTCGCCGAATAGTCCAGGTAGATCGGCAGGTGCAGCATCTGGGGCTCCATCAACTTGTGTGTCCGGTGATCAGGTAATCCGGTTGGCGCGAGTGCCGTCGACCCGGATCGGCTGAAGGGTCGAGGTCGGAAATTCGAGTGCGGCCCGATGCTCGCGAATCGCGGAGACCTCCTTGGCCGGCTGCTCCGACGCACGCAAGCGCTGCTGCTCGACCAGTTCGCTGAGCGATACCGAATCCAGGTACTCGATCATCCGTTGGTTCAGGTTCGACCAGAGCTCGTGCGTCATGCACTGGCCTTCCTCCTGGCAGTTCGCCTTGCCTCCGCACAGAGTCGCGTCGAGCGGCTCGTCCACCGCGAAGATCACGTCGGAGACGGTGATGTCCTTCATCGAGCGGGCCAGCGAGTATCCGCCACCCGGTCCGCGCGTGCTCTCGACGAGTTCGTGGCGGCGCAGCTTGCCGAACAGCTGCTCCAGGTAGGAAAGCGAAATCTTCTGCCGCTGGCTGATTCCGGCGAGTGTCACCGGGCCCTGATGCTGACGCATCGCCAGGTCGATCATCGCAGTCACCGCAAAGCGGCCCTTGGTCGTAAGTCTCATCGTCAACTCCCGTCGAATCCTGAGGGATTTGGTCAAGTATAACTAACTTGACTAGTTTAGTCGAGCTTTACCTGGGCACAAAGTTCCATTCGTCCGCAAGAGCA
>JAHEDO010000316.1 GCA_024641185.1 Burkholderiaceae bacterium
GGTGGTGCGCTCGTGGTGGCGATCGGTGCGCCGCTGTGGGCCATGTTCGTGGTCATCGCGGTTGCGATGGTCGTCTACGGGGTCGGCACGGCGGTGGTGGTTACCCGCGCGCGCTGGTGACCCGCGGGCGCCGGTGAATCGATCGCGCTGGTGAATAGATCGCGCTAGGTTCGGTGCGCCGCCGCGTGGCGTGCCGCGATCGCCACCATGCCGGCGGCGGCGACCAGCGATGCGGCTGCGAAGAATGACGGCAGGCCAAAACCGCCCGAGCGCTCCGCGAGCCAGCCGCCGAACGCCGGCCCGACGATCTGTCCGACGCCGAATGCCGCGGTCATGCGGGCGATCACCGGCCCGCTCGCGCCCGGCGACAGCCCGCGCGCCGTCGTCAGGCCGAGCGCCGTGATGCCCATGAAGGTGCCGCCGACGAGTCCCGCGCCCAGCATCACCAGAGTGAGGGAGTGCGCAGACACCGCCGCGGCGACACCTGCCGCCTCCAGCAGGTAGGCGAGAATCAGCGAGCGCCAGGGGCCGAATTTTTGCGCGGCGCGCAGCCACAGGTAGTTCGACGGCGCACCGGTGAGTCCGACCACCAGCCATACCAGCATCTCCCAGGGCTGCCAGTCCGGCCGGGAGCGAACCATGACCACCAGGAAGGTGACCGTGATCACGTAGCCGAAGCCCAGGCAGCCGTAGGCGACGATCAGCCAGCGCAGCGCGCGCAGTCGGGGCGGTGCCGCCACCGTTGCAGCGCGGGCACGCGTCGCGTGTGCCGGAGCGGCCGCAGCTTCGGATCCGGTGGCCGCGCCGGGCGCGGGCGTCGGGTTGCGCCACGGTGTCGGGTTCGGTGCCGGCTTCGACGCGGCCGTCCCGCCGGCCTGCAGCGGAGCGTCGTCGCGAAGCTGGGCTGCCAGAGGCGCGAGCGCGAGCGATGCCACGCCAAGCGCGAACCATTGGGCGACGCTGCCCGCGCCGGTCCGCGAGGCGATCTCGACGATCATCGCGGACAGCGCGATGCCCGCACCCACCCCCGCGTACAACAGGCTGAACAGCGTGGGGCGACCTTCGCGCGCGAGGCGGTCCAGCACGATCGCCGAGCCGTGAATGAGGATGAACGCGCTGGCCACGCCCGACAGTGCGCGCACGGCCGCCATTGCCCACGGATTCGCGAGCAGCGCCATTCCGAGCGTGGTCGCGACACTGAGCGCGACGGCCATCAGGAAGGCGCTGCGACGTCGGCTGGCGGGTATGACGATCGCGAGCAGCGCGCCGGCCAGGTACCCAGCGAAGTTCGCCGACGCGATGTAGCCCGCCGCCTCGATGGACAGGCCGAAGTCTGCCTGCATGTACGGCAGCACCGGCGTGTAGGCGAAGCGGCCGATTCCCATGCCCAGTACCAGAGCGCACAGGCCGGCGAAGGCTGCGCCGAGCGGAGTGTTCATCGTGGGGTCGTCCGGGGGGCGGCGGGCTCTTCAGCCTGCACCGAAGTAACCGAGGATCGCGTCGAGCCCGCAGTGGTTGATTGCGTGCGTGGTCTCCGATCGAACAATCGGCTTGGCGCGGTAGGCGACCGAGACCCCGGCGATCGACATCATCTTCAGGTCGTTGGCGCCGTCGCCGACGACGATCGCCTGGGCCGGCGCGCAGCCGACCTCGGCGCAGACCTGCTCGACGGTCCGCTGCTTGACGTCCGCGTTCACGATCTCGCCGACCAGCCGCCCGGTGAGCCTGCCATTGGCGACCTCGAGCGAACTCGCTTGCGAGAAGTCGAGCCCGAGCCGCGCACGCAACCGGTCGGTGAAGAAGGTGAAGCCGCCAGAGACCACCAGCAGTTTCAGTCCCGCGCGCCGGCACGCGTCTGCCAGCCGCTGCGCGCCCGGCGACAGGCGTACGCGCTCGTCGTAGACCTGCTGGAGCACCGTCACCGGCAATCCGGCGAGCAGCGTGACTCGCCGGCGCAGGCTCTCGTCGTAGTCGGCGATCTCGCCGCGCATCGCGGCCTCGGTGATCGCTGCGACCTCGGCCTTGCGCCCGACGTAGTCGGCGATCTCGTCGACGCACTCGACGGTGATCAGCGTCGAGTCCATGTCGAAGCCGATCAGCCGGTAGTCCGACAGCCGCGCGCCCATCGGTACGATCTCCGCGTCGACCGCGCATCGCTCGGCCAGGCGCGAGACCTGCCCCGCGGCGATCTGCACGTCGTTCCACGCCGCGAGCGCGCCGTTGCGGTGATCCGGCGCCCGCCCGACGGCGTCGTCGAAAGCGTTGACAGCGGCGTCCGTGAGTTGCGGGTGCTGTACGACCAGCCGGCTCACGACAGCGCCTTCAGAATCTCGCGAATCCGTTGCACGCGCGCCGCGAGATCGGCGGTGCCGAGCGTGAAGCGAAGGCGGTCCTGGCCCGCGAGGCGAGCGTCCTTGCGGCTCTGGATCAGCCGGATGATGCGTTCGGGCTCGATCGGTGGGCGCGGCACGAAATGGATGGCGATCGCCTCGCCAGACGCGTCGATCTTCTGGATGCCCAGCGGCCGCGACAGAATGCGCAGCCGGTGCGTCTCGAGCAGCGCGCGCGCCGCATCCGGCAGCCGGCCGAAGCGGTCGACGAGCTCCTCCTGCATCGCGGCCAGCGCGTCCGGTGTTTCGCAGTTGGCCAGCCGTTTGTACAGCGTGAGCCGCTCATGGACGTCGGCGCAGTAGTCCGACGGAAGCAGCGCCGGCAGATGCAGGTTGATTTCGGTGGTGGCAGCCAGCGGTGCCGAAAGATCGGGCTCGCGCCCGGACTTCAGGGCCTGCACCGCCTCGTTGAGCATCTCGCTGTACAGCGCGAAGCCCACCTCCTGCATGTCACCCGACTGTGATTCGCCGAGCACTTCTCCGGCGCCCCTGATCTCCAGGTCGTGCATCGACAGGTAGAAGCCGGACCCGAGCTCCTCCATCATCTGGATCGCCTCCAGTCGCTTGGTTGCATCCTTGGTGATCGCGGTCTCGTCTGGGATCATC
>JAHEDO010000103.1 GCA_024641185.1 Burkholderiaceae bacterium
CCGCAAGCGCTTCCGGGTCGCGGTGCGCCCCGGGCTGCCGCGCTTCTGCGGGGGTCTCGCCGGCTACTTCGCCTACGACGCGGTTCGCTATATCGAGCCCCGGCTGGCGGGCGTGTCCAAGCCCGATCCCGTCGGCGTGCCGGACATCCTGCTGCTGCTCACCGAGGAACTGGCGATCATCGACAACATCGCCGGCAAGATCTACCTGATGGTCTATGCGGACCCGTCCGAATCCGAGGCCTACCAGAAGGCGAGCAAGCGGTTGCGCGACCTGCGCATGAAGCTGCGCCAGCCGGTCGACGTGCCGGTGAGCAGCGGCAGCTACGAGACGCCCACGGAGCGCGACTTCCCCAAGGGGGAGTACCTGCAGGCGGTGCTCAAGGCCAAGGACTACATCATGGCCGGCGACATGATGCAGGTGCAGATCGGCCAGGTGCTGCGCAAGCAGTTCCGTGACTCGCCGCTCACGTTGTACCGCGCACTGCGATCGATCAACCCGTCGCCCTACATGTACCTCTACAACTTCGGCGACTTCCACGTGGTCGGCGCCTCGCCCGAGATACTGGTGCGCCAGGAGCACGAGCCCGACGGCGATCGCATCACGATCCGCCCGCTCGCGGGCACCCGCAGGCGCGGCGGCACGCCGGTCGAAGACGAGGCGATCGCCGCGGAGCTTCTCGCCGACCCGAAGGAGCGCGCCGAGCACGTGATGCTCATTGATCTGGCCCGAAACGACATCGGCCGCATCGCCGAGATCGGTAGCGTCAAGGTCACGGACCAGATGGTGGTGGAGAAGTACTCGCACGTGATGCACATCGTCTCCAACGTCGAAGGGAAGCTGAAGCCCGGCATGGGCCCGATCGACGTCCTGCGCGCGACCTTCCCCGCGGGCACGCTGTCCGGCGCGCCCAAGATCCGCGCGATGGAGATCATCGACGAGCTCGAGCCGACCAAGCGCGGCATCTACGGAGGCGCCTGCGGCTACATTTCATTCGTCGGCGACCTCGATCTCGCGATCGCGATCCGCACCGGTATCGTCAAGGACGGCATGCTCTACGTGCAGGCGGCCGCCGGCGTCGTCGCCGACTCGGTGCCCGAGAGCGAGTGGCAGGAGACCGAGAACAAGGCACGCGCGGTGCTGCGCGCGGCGGAGCTCGTGCAGGCGGGGCTGGAGTGAGAGGCGTGACATGCTGCTGATGATCGACAACTACGACAGCTTCACCTACAACCTGGTCCAGTATTTCGGTGAACTCGGCGAGGACGTCCAGACCTGGCGCAACGACGAGATCACACTCGACGAGGTCGCGCGGCTCGCGCCGGCGCGCATCGTGATCTCGCCCGGACCGTGCACGCCCAACGAAGCCGGCGTGTCGGTACCGTTGCTTCAGCGCTTCTCGGGCAAGGTGCCGATTCTCGGCGTGTGCCTGGGTCACCAGGCGATCGGCGCCGCCTTCGGCGGCAAGGTGGTGCGCGCGCAGCAGGTGATGCACGGCAAGACTTCGCCGGTCACTCACACCGGCGTGGGGGTGTTCAAGGGCCTGCCGTCGCCGTATACGGTGACCCGCTACCACTCGCTGGCGATCGAGCGCGCATCGCTGCCCGACTGCCTTGAAGTCACCGCATGGACCGAAGACGGCGAGATTATGGGTGTGCGCCATCGGGAGTTCGGGGTCGAGGGGGTGCAGTTCCACCCGGAGTCGATCCTCACGGAGCACGGCCACGCGCTGCTGAAGAACTTTCTCGAAGAACGGCGATGAGACCGCTGCGCAGTCCTCGGCGCAGCCCTCTTCGCCCCTGAACAGAACACATCCGACGGAGTCCTAATGATGCCGATCACCCCCCAGGAAGCGCTCACCCGCTGCATCGAGCACCGCGAGATCTTCCACGACGAGATGCTCAAGCTGATGCGCATGATCATGGCCGGGGAGATGACGCCGGTGATGACCGCGGCGATCCTGACCGCTCTTCGCGTCAAGAAGGAGACGGTTGGCGAGATCAGCGCCGCCGCCGAGGTGATGCGTGACTTCGCCACCAAAGTGCAGGTCGACGGCGGCCCCCACTTCGTCGACGTCGTCGGCACAGGCGGAGACGCCTCGCACACCTTCAACATCTCTACCGCGTCGATGTTCGTGGTGTCGGCGGCCGGGGCGACGGTGGCCAAGCACGGAAACCGCGGTGTTTCCTCGAAGTCGGGCAGCGCCGATGTGCTCGAGGCGCTGGGCGTCAACATCATGCTGTCCGCCCCGCAGGTCGCCGATTGCATCCGCGAGCTGCGGCTCGGCTTCATGTTCGCGCCGAACCATCACCCGGCGATGAAGAACGTCGCGCCGGTGCGCCGCGAGCTGGGCGTGCGCACGATCTTCAACATCCTGGGGCCGCTGACCAACCCGGCGAGCGCCCCGAATATCCTGCTGGGCGTGTTCCACCCGGACCTGGTCGGCATCCAGGTGCGGGTATTGCAGCGCCTGGGCGCGCGGCACGCGCTTGTGGTCTACGGCAAGGACGGCATGGACGAGGTCTCGCTGGGCGCCGCAACGATGGTCGGCGAGCTCAAGGACGGCCAGGTCACCGAGTACGAGATCCATCCCGAGGACTTCGGAATGTCGATGATCAGCAACCGCGGCCTGAAGGTGGCCGACGCGATGGAATCCAGGGACATGGTGCTGGAGGCCCTGTCGGGCAAGGCCGGCACGCCGCGCGAGATCGTCACGCTGAATTCGGCGGCGGCACTCTACGCGGCAGACGTCGTGCCGTCGATCGACGCGGGCATCGAGACGGCGCGCGAGACGATCGCGTCCGGCGCGGCGCGTGCCAAGCTCGACGCTTTCGTGAACCTGACGCAGAAGTTCGCGGCCTGAGGCGATGTCCGACATTCTCGAACGCATCATCGCGGTCAAGCGAGACGAGCTTGCGCAGGCGCGTCTGGTTCGTGGCGATCGCGAGATCCGCGCCGACGCCGAGGATGCCTGCGCGATGTCCGACTTTCGCGGTCGCCCGCGCGGCTTCGAGGGCGCACTGCGCGCTGCGATCGCCGACGGCCGCGCCGCGGTGATCGCCGAGATCAAGAAGGCCAGCCCCAGCAAGGGCGTGCTGCGCGCCGACTTCGATCCGCCCGCGATCGCGCGCAGCTACGAGCGCGGCGGCGCCACCTGCCTGTCAGTGCTGACCGACCGCCAGTTCTTCCAGGGCTCGCCCGACTACCTGATCGCCGCGCGCGCCGCCTGCGAACTGCCGGTGCTGCGCAAGGATTTCATGATCGACCCGTACCAGGTGTACGAGGCGCGCGCGATGGGCGCCGACTGCATCCTGTTGATCGTGGCGGCCCTGGAAGATGCGCGAATGGCCGAACTCGAGGAATGCGCGGTGTCGCTGGGCATGGACGTGCTGGTCGAGGTCCACGACGGCGCGGAACTCGATCGCGCGCTGCGGCTGAAGACGCCACTGCTCGGGATCAACAACCGCAATCTGCGCACTTTCGAAGTTTCGCTGCGCACGACGCTCGACTTGCTCGCACGGATCCCCGCTGACAGGCTAGTCGTGACAGAGAGTGGCATCCTCGGGCCGGACGATGTCGCCACGATGCGCTCCGCGAACGTGAACGCCTTCCTGGTCGGCGAGGCCTTCATGCGCGCCGACGACCCGGGCGCCGAGCTTGCGCGTCTCTTTCGCTGATCTGCGCGGCTGCGCGTTCAGTGCAGCCAGGCGTCTCGCAGCCGCCGCACGTTCGCCTTCGGTCGGTCCTCGAGTCGAATCGAAGCCTCGACCGCCGCCGGCTCGTCCAGCCTGACGTCGAACGCGAGCAGTTCGTCGCGCCGGAACACGTGAAGTCGCACCGCGTCGCCGGCCTGGTGCCGTTCGAGCAGCGCCTTCAGGCTCTTTTCGTCCGCGCGCAGGCCGTTGAATGCGACGATCGCATCGCCGGCGGAAACGCCCGCCAGTTGCGCCGCGCCACCGGTGTAGGCGGTCGCCACGGTCGTTTCGCCATGGCGGGTCGCGAGCCGAACGCCGAGCATTGATTCACGTGTCGCGCCGGGCGTGGTCTCAAGGGTCGCGCCGAAGCCCCCGAGCAGTTCCGCGACCGGCAAGTCTTCGGTGCCGTATGCCCAGCGCGCGATCTCCGCGTCGAGCGCGACACCCGTCGCCTCTTTCAGCAGCGCCGCGAACCCTACCTCGGCGAGCCCCTGTGGCTGCGACGCACCGGGGCGTCCGTGTCGGCGCCACAGCAGCCGCATCACGTCGTCGAGCGATCGGGCACCCCGCGTGCGCTCGCGGATCGTCAGGTCCAGGCACAGCGCGACCAGCGCCCCCTTCGTGTAATAGCTGGCGATCGCGTTCGGGGAGTTCTCGTCCTGCCGGTAGTACCGGGTCCATGCGTCGAAGCTCGACTCGGCCACGCTCTGCAGTCTGCGTCCCGGCGCCTTCAGCACGTGGGTCACCGTCGCCGCCAGGGCTTTCAGGTAGTCGTCCACGCCGATCACCCGGCTGCGCACGAGCATCAGATCGTCGTAGTACGAGGTGAAGCCCTCGAAGACCCACAGCAGCCGCGTGTAGTTCTCGCGCTCCAGGTCGTAGGGCGTGAACGCCTGCGGCTTGATCCGTTTGACGTTCCAGCTGTGGAAATACTCGTGGCTCGACAGGCCGAGAAAGCGCCGGTAACCGTCGGGCAGGCCGGTCATGCCGCGCCAGGGCAGGTCATTGCGCGCGCACAGCAGCGCGGTGCTCGCCCGGTGCTCGAGTCCGCCGTAGCCGTCGCCGACGACCGTCGCGAGAAAGAGGTAGCGGTCGAACGGCGCCTTGCGCGAGCGCGGCTCGAACAGGCGGACCTGCGCTTCGCAGATCTTCGAGAGGTCCTTCGCCAGGCGCTCGATGTCCGTGTCGTGCTGACCGGTGATCGCGATCGCGTGCGGGATGCCGCACGCCTGGAACTCGGCCAGCGTGAACCGGCCCATCTCGACAGGATGGTCGATCAGCTCGTCGTACGAATTTGCCCGGTAACCGCCGAAGCCCCACAGGCTTGCGCCCGCGCGGGGCAGCGTGGTCGCGACGCGCCAGTCCGCGAAGTCGGCCCCTTGCGGCGGCAGGATCTCGACCGTGCACCCGTCGTCTTCGAACCCCTGCGCACGCAGAAAGACGCTGGTGCCGTTGAAGAACCCGTGCGACGAGTCCAGGTGCGCGCCGCGCACCGACAGATCCCACGCGTAGACGCGATAGCGCAGCGCGAGCGGTCCGCGGCAGCGCGCCGCCTGCCAGGTGTGCTTGTCGATCTTCTCGAGCGCGACGCGGCGGCCGGCGCTGCGCGCCTCGATGCTGACCACCTGCCGCGCGAACTCGCGGATCATGTAGCTGCCCGGGATCCACGCCGGAAGCGCGAAGCGCTGGCCGGCAGGGTCCGGTGCGAGCAGCTCCACTTCGACCTCGAAGTGGTGGCCGTGGGGATCCGCGGGGCGGATCCGATACCGGATCGGGTCGCCCACCGACGCGGCGCGTTTCATCGCGCGCGGCAACCGGCCTGCATCATCCGGTCAGCGGTTCACATCGACGACCAGCCTGCCGCGCACCTTGCCGGCAAGCACGTCGCCGGCGCGCCCGACCGCTTCAGACAGACCGATCTCGGTGGTGATCGAGTCCAGGCTCGCGAGGTCGAAGTCGCCCGCCAGCCGATCCCAGGCGGCCTTGCGTTCGGGCATCGGACACATGACGGAGTCGATGCCGATCAGCCGCACGCCGCGCAGGATGAACGGCGCGACCGTCGACGGAAAGTCCATGCCCTGCGCGTTTCCGCAGGCGGCGACCACGCCGCGATAGCGGGCCTGCGCGCAGGCGTTGGCCAGCGTGTGCGACCCGACGCATTCGACCACGCCTGCCCAGCGTTCCTTCTGCAGCGCCTTGCCCGGCTCGGAGAGCAACTTGCGGTCGATCACCTCGGCCGCGCCGAGCGACTTCAGGTAGTCCGCCTCGCTCGCGCGCCCCGTGGACGCGACCACCTTGTAGCCCCAGCGCGACAGGATCGCCACCGCGACGCTGCCGACCCCACCCGCCGCGCCGGTCACCAGTACTTCTTCGCCGCGCGGTACGCCCTCGCGCTCCAGCGCCAGCGCGCACAGCATCGCGGTGTAGCCCGCGGTGCCGATCGACATCGCCTGGCGGGTGTTCAGCCCCGCCGGCAGCGCGATCAGCCAGTCGCCCTTCAGGCGCGCCTTCTGCGCCAGGCAGCCCCAATGCTTCTCTCCGACGCCCCAACCGTTGAGCACCACCTTGTCCCCGGCGGCGAAGCCCGCGTGCGAGCTCGACTCCACCGTGCCCGCGCCGTCGATGCCGGGCACCATCGGCCACTTGCGCACCACCGGCGCGCGGTCGGTGATCGCCAGACCGTCCTTGTAATTGATTGTCGACCACTCGACGCGTACGACGACGTCGCCGTCGGCTGCGTTCGTGGCGAGTTCTTCGTCGGAGATCGCGCGAAGCTTCGCATCGAAGCCCGCGTCCGCTTTGGTCAGTACGATTCCATTGAACATTGCGATCCTCAGTGTTGCGTCATCAAGTGTCGTTGCGGTATCGGCCGTGACCCGTATCGCCGGCCTTCGCCGGCAGCGGGCCTCGGCCGTCGATGGTGGGCGTCAGTCACCCTTGGGGCGATGGTCGATCACGCGTTTGGCCTTTCCCACCGAGCGCTCGATCGAACCGGTGGGCTCCACCTTCACCTTTGCGTTGACGCCGATGTACGACTTGATCGCGTGCGCGAGCGCTGTCTCCGCACCGCGCACGCCTGATCCGTCGGTGTGCGCTTCCGGTTTGAGCTCCACGCGCACCGTCAGTGTGTCCATCGGGCCCTCCTTGCCGAGCTCGCAGACATAGTGCGGCGAGAGGTTCGGCCTCTGGAGGATCAGTTCCTCGATCTGCGACGGGAACACGTTGACCCCCCGCACGATCATCATGTCGTCCGAGCGTCCGGTGATCTTCTGCATGCGCCGCATCGTGCGCGCCGTGCCGGGCAGCAGCCGGGTCAGGTCGCGCGTGCGGTATCGAATGATCGGCAGCGCTTCCTTGGTCAGCGACGTGAAGACCAGTTCGCCGAACTCGCCCTCGGGCAGGACCTCACCGGTCTCGGGGTGGATGATCTCGGGGTAGAAGTGGTCCTCCCAGATCGTCGGCCCGTCCTTGGTCTCGATGCACTCGTTCGCCACGCCGGGACCCATCACTTCCGACAGGCCGTAGATGTCGACCGCGTCGATGGCCATTCGCCCCTCGATCTCGCGGCGCATCTCGTTGGTCCAGGGCTCGGCGCCAAAGATCCCGATCCGCAGGCTGCAAGCCTTCGGGTCCAGGCCTTCCCGCTCGAACTCGTCGGCGATCGCCAGCATGTAGCTTGGCGTCACCATGATGATGTCCGGCGCCAGGTCGCGGATCAGCTGCACCTGGCGCTCGGTCTGCCCGCCGCCGAAGGGGACCACGGTCAGCCCTAGCCGCTCCGCGCCGTAGTGCGCGCCGAGGCCGCCGGTGAACAGCCCATAGCCGTAGCTCACGTGCACGATGTCGCCGGGTCTTGCACCGCTCGCGCGGATCGAGCGCGCTACCAGGTTCGCCCAGTTGTCGATGTCGGCCGCGGTGTATCCGACCACCGTCGGTTTGCCGGTGGTCCCGCTCGAGGCGTGGATCCGGACCACCTTGTCGCGCGGCACCGCGAACATCCGGAACGGGTAGTTGTCGCGCAGGTCAGTCTTGACCGTGAACGGGAATCGCCCGAGATCCTCCAGCGTGCGCAGATCCTGCGGCCGTACGCCCGCCGCGTCGAAACTCTGGCGATAGTGCGGCACGTTCTGATAGGCGTGACCGACGGAGGCCTTCAGACGCGCAAGCTGCAGCGCGCGAAGCTCGTCGACGCTCGCCTTCTCGATGGCCTCGAGCTCGAAGCCGCCGTGCGAGCGGTGCACGCTCGCGCCTGCCTGGACGGTGCTCATTTCTCCCCCTTGTGTTCGTCGAGGAAATGCCCGCGGATCGTCGCCGACTTGCCCCTGAACACCGCGATCAGTTTTCCGGTCTGGTCGGTGACGCGCATGTCGTAGATGCCGCTGCGCCCCGAGCGGTGCTGTTCCACGCCTTCGGCCGTCAGGACGTCGCCTTCGTGCGCGGGCGCGAGAAATTCGATGCTCGCGCCCGCCGCGACCGCGCGCTCGTTGCGGCTGTTGCACGAATACGCGAACGCGGTGTCGGCGAGCAGGAAGATGTAGCCCCCGTGGCAGATGCCATGACCGTTGGTGAGCTCGCGCCGCACGGTCAATGTCAGCCGGGCGTAGCCGGGCCGAACCTCGAGCAGTTCGATGCCCATGTGCTGCGAGCTCGTGTCCTCCGCGTACATGATGCGGCCGCACGCCTGGGCGATCTCCTCGGGCGTCATGTCCGCCATGGTCTTCGTTGGAGTCGTCATCTGCTGCGTTTCGTGCTGTCGTTCGTGATTCTCGAGGTCGCGAAAGCCGACCCGGCACGCCTCGCGGGCACGATCATCGTCCTTCGAACTTGGGTGTGCGCTTTTGCAGGAAGGCGTTCACGCCTTCGGCGTAGTCGTGGCTGGCGCCCAGGTCGGACTGCAGTTGGCGCTCCAGATCGAGCTGTGCCGACAGGTCGCTGACGAGCGCCGCGTGAATCGCGCGCTTGGACGCGGCGAGCGCCCGGGTGGGCATGCCCGCGAGCCGTGCGGCAAGCGCCGCGACTTCGGCGTCGAGCTTGTCGTCGTCCACGCAGCGCCAGATCAGGCCCCACTGCGCCGCCTGCTCGGCCGAAAGCTTCTCGCCCAGCATCGCCAGCCCCATCGCCCGCGCCACGCCGACCCGGTGCGGCAGGAAGTAGGTCCCGCCGGAGTCGGGGACCAGCCCGATGTTCACGAAGGCCTGCAGGAACGACGCGGAGCGGCCGGCAAGCACCAGGTCGCAGGCGAGGGCGAGATTCGCTCCGGCGCCGGCCGCGATTCCGTGCACGCGCCCGATCACCGGCTTGGCCAGCGTCTGCAGTCTGCGGATCAGGGGATTGAAATTCTCGTGGATCAGCGCGCCCAGGTCGGTCATGTTGCCCGGCTCGAACGACAGGTCGGCCAGGTCCTGGCCCGCGCAGAACGCCCGTCCATTGCCGGTGAGAATGACGGCGCGGATCGTGTCGTCGCGTTCACACTCGCCGATCGCATCGCGCAATTCCGCGTGCATCTGCCGGGTGAAGCTGTTCAGCTTGTCGGGGCGGTTCAGGGCGACGCGTGCCACGCCGCCGTCGCGCGAAAACTCGATGGTATCGGTCATGTCGTCTGGTCTCGGAGCGGGGCTGTTGGCCAGCTTCCGCAGGGCTGTTCGCGGGAAGTGTGCAGGTGAGGTTATCACGGCGCGATGGCACAATCGAACGGTCGACTCACGCCCGCCGGTGGGCGGTGCGCACCCTCTGGAGACCAACCGATGAGCTACGAAATGATCGTCGTCGAAACCCGCGAACGCGTGGGCCTGATCACCATCAACCGGCCGAAGCAGCTGAACGCGCTGAACGACCGGGTAATGGACGAAATCGGCGACGCCATGACGAAATTCGACGCCGACGAAAGCATCGGTGCGATCGTGATCACCGGCAGCGACCGGGCGTTCGCCGCAGGCGCCGACATCGGGGCAATGGCGCAGTGGAGTTACATGGACGTCTTCAAGACCGACTACATCACGCGAAACTGGGAGGTCATCCGGCGCGTCAGAAAGCCGGTGATCGCCGCGGTGGCGGGGTTCGCGCTCGGCGGGGGCTGCGAACTCGCGATGATGTGCGACATCGTGATCGCGGCCGATACGGCGAAGTTCGGCCAGCCCGAGATCAAGCTGGGCGTGATGCCCGGCGCGGGCGGCACGCAGCGCCTGCCCCGCGCGATCTCGAAGGCCAAGGCGATGGATCTGTGCCTGACCTCGCGCATGATGGACGCCGCCGAGGCGGAGCGCTCGGGGCTGGTGTCGCGCGTCGTGCCCGCCGATCGCCTGCTCGACGAGGCGATCGGCGCGGCCGCGACCATCGCGGAGTTCTCGCTGCCCGCGGTGATGATGGCGAAGGAGGCGGTGAATCGGGCATACGAGACCACGCTGTCCGAAGGCGTTCTGTTCGAACGGCGACTGTTCCACTCGCTGTTCGCCACCGATGACCAGAAGGAGGGCATGACGGCTTTCCTGGAGAAGCGCAAACCGAAATTCCGTCATCGCTGACCAGCCCTGTGACGCCTGGCACCACAGGGGAGGGCAGGGCGACTTGCACGCCGTTCGAATAGCCTGCTATAGTCGCGCCTCTCTGCACCTTGCGAATCACCCTTGGGTGTTCGGACACGTGGTGGGGACCCCAGAAAAGCACAGCGACTTGACAGGGGTAAACAGAAGCTCGATAATTCCGCTTCTGTGCTGATCGCAATGCCGACCAGCGTGATCTTTAAAAATCGAACAGCCGATAAGTGTGGGCGTTTGGGCGGAAAGCGCCAAGCTCGAGGTCCTCGGACCAACAGCCTCAGAAAATCAAACGTTCACACGGTAAGTAAAGATGTCCTTTCGGCGCCAGCCGAAAAGATGTCGATTCCGTTGAGCAGCCAACGCTCGGGCAGGGTCGCAAGATCATGTCAGAAGCAATGGCAACCAAAGATCGAACTAAAGAGTTTGATCCTGGCTCAGATTGAACGCTGGCGGCATGCCTTACACATGCAAGTCGAACGGTAACGCGGGGGCAACCCTGGCGACGAGTGGCGAACGGGTGA
>JAHEDO010000317.1 GCA_024641185.1 Burkholderiaceae bacterium
TTGAGGCCCGCGACCTTGTCGTTGGCCACCGCACCGAACACCACGCGCTTGTACATCCACAGCGAGTACGCGGCGCCCAGGATCAGCGTGGTCGCGGCGGCGAAGCCGATCCAGAAGTTGAACTCGACGGCGCCCAGGATGACGAAGAACTCTCCCACGAAGCCCGACGTGCCGGGCAAGCCGCTGTTGGCCATGGAAAACAGCATGAACAGCGCCGCGAACTTCGGCATCGTGTTCACGACGCCGCCGTAATCGGCGATGTTGCGCGAATGGACCCGGTCGTACATGACGCCGATGCAAAGGAACATCGCGCCCGACACGAAGCCGTGCGAGATCATCTGCACGATCGCGCCCTGCGCGCCGATCTGGTTGAAGATGAAAAATCCCAGCGTGACGAAGCCCATGTGCGCAATCGACGAGTACGCCACCAGCTTCTTCATGTCGGTTTGCACGAGCGCGACGAAGCCGATGTAGACCACCGCGACGAGCGAGAGCGTGATCACCAGCCACGCCAGTTCGTGACTCGCGTCGGGCGTGATCGGCAGCGAGAACCGCAGGAACCCATACGCACCCAGCTTGAGCATGATCGCCGCCAGCACCACCGAGCCGCCGGTGGGCGCTTCCACGTGCGCGTCGGGCAGCCACGTGTGCACCGGCCACATCGGCACCTTGACCGCGAAGGCGACCAGGAAGGCCAGGAAGATCAGCACCTGCTCCTCGAGCGTGAGGGGAAGCGCGTGCCAGTCGAGGATGGAGAACGATCCCGACTGCAGGTAGAGGTAGACCAGTGCAACCAGCGTGAGCAGCGAGCCCGCCAGCGTGTAGAGGAAGAACTTGAAGGCGGCGTAGACGCGGTTCGGTCCACCCCACGCGCCGATGATCACGTACATGGGAATCAGCGTGGCTTCGAAGAACACGTAGAACAGGAGCCCGTCGAGGGCGCTGAACACGCCGATCATGATCCCCGAAAGGATCAGGAACGACGCCATGTACTGCGCCACGCGATCGGTGATCACCTGCCAGCCCGCGATCACCACGATCACGTTGATGAACGCGGTGAGCAGCACGAACCACACCGACAGGCCGTCGACGCCGAGGTGGTAGTTGGCGCCGAAGCGGTCGATCCAGGGCATCAGCTCGACGAACTGCATGTCGGCGCTGGCACGGTCGAAGCCGAAGAACAGCGGCAGCGTGGCGAGCAGCCCGAGGAGCGCACCGGCAAGCGCAACCGAACGCACGACCGCGGCGTTGCGATCGTTGCCCACCGCGAGCAGGAATCCGCCCGCGAGGATCGGAATCCAGATCGCGGCGCTGAGGTATGGGAAGGCGGAGCTCATGTCGTCTGGCTTTTTCGTGTCAACGCTGGGCCAGCGGGACGAACCACCACAGCAGGATGGCCACGCCGGCGATCATCGCGATCGCATAGTGGTAGATGAACCCCGACTGCACGAGGCGCACGATCGAGGCAATGAAGCCCACCAGCCGCGAGCCACCGTTGATAATCACACCGTCGATCAGGGTCTGGTCCCCCGCTTTCCACAGCCCCTTGCCGATCGCGCGCGCGCCACCGGCGAACAGCGCCTGGTTGAGATCGTCGAGGTAGTACTTGTTGATGAGCACGCGATACACGCCCGAGAATCGTGTGCGAATTGCCTCGGGCACGTTGGGGTTGACCAGGTAGCAGTAGTAGGCGAAGGCCACGCCGGCCGCGGCGAGCCAGAACGGCAGGGTGAGGAAGGCGTGCAGCCCCATCGCGAACCAGCCGTGGAATTCCTTGGCGAGTTCTTCCATTGCCGGGTGCGCCTCGCTCACCGCGATCACGCCGTTGAAGAAATCACCGGCGAGCATCGTCTTGACCGCGAACAGGCCAATCAGCACCGACGGGATCGCGAGCAGCATCAGCGGCACCGTGACCACCGCGGGCGACTCGTGGGGTTTGTCGTTGACGCCCAGCCCGTGGTGATGCTCGTCGTGGCCGGCCGCCGCGGCGTGGTCCTCGTCGTGGCCCTTCGCGCCGTGACCGTGGTGGCTGCGACCCCAGCGCTCCTTGCCGTGGAACACCAGGAAGTACATCCGGAACGAGTAGAACGCCGTGATGAACACGCCGATCACGACCGAGAAGTACGCGAACCCTGCTCCCGGCACGTTGGCGTGCCGCACTGCCTCGATGATCGACTCCTTGGAGTAGAAGCCGGCGAAGAACGGCGTGCCGATCAGCGCGAGCGAGCCGATCAGCGAGGTGATCCAGGTAATGGGCATGTAGCGACGCAGGCCGCCCATGTTGCGGATGTCCTGGTCGTGGTGCATGCCGATGATCACGGAGCCCGCGGCGAGGAACAGCAGCGCCTTGAAGAACGCGTGCGTCATCAGGTGAAAGATCGCCACGCTGTAGGCCGACGCACCGAGCGCCACTGTCATGTAACCGAGCTGCGAGAGCGTGGAGTAGGCCACCACGCGCTTGATGTCGTTCTGGACGATGCCGAGCAGCCCCATGAACAGCGCCGTGATCGCGCCGATCGTGATCACGAAGCCGAGCGCGACGTCCGAGAGCTCGAACAGCGGCGACATGCGCGCCACCATGAAGATGCCGGCCGTGACCATGGTGGCGGCGTGGATCAGCGCGGAAATTGGTGTGGGGCCTTCCATTGAATCGGGCAGCCAGACGTGCAGCGGAAACTGCGCCGACTTGCCCATTGCGCCCACGAACAGGCAGATGCAGGCCACGGTGAGCAGTGACCACGGATGGCCGGCGAAAAGTTCGATGGTTGTGCCAGCCTTGCCGGGTGCCGCTTCGAACACGGTGGCGTAATCCATAGACCCGAAGTACGCGAGCACGAGCCCGATGCCCAGCACGAAACCGAAGTCGCCCACCCTGTTCACCAGGAAGGCCTTGAGGTTGGCGAAGATGGCCGTGGGCCGCGTGTACCAGAAGCCGATCAGCAGGTACGACACCAGGCCC
>JAHEDO010000104.1 GCA_024641185.1 Burkholderiaceae bacterium
GACCGGGTCGTGCGACATTGGCTCGGGCCCCTCGCTTTGCGGTCGACGAGCCGCCCCATTGCCCGGCGTATCGAACTGCCGCCCGGGTTCGTGGCAGCCAACACGGGGGTCGCCGCCTTCGTGCAGCGTGCCGACGGTGTGACAGTTCAGGCGGTCGCATGCGCGCTGCGCGATTAAGGACCGTTCAACATGCCCATATCCTGGGCCATGTCGGTGTTCAGGCAATGCGAAACGGCCTGGAGGCTTTGCATCTTGTCGATCGTCTCGTTCCAGCGGGGGTCTCCCTGCGCACGCTGCACACGCGCCAGATTGCAGAGATCGCGGTCCGCTTTCGCCGCCTCGAATGACGGGCCGGCACAACCCTGGAGCACCACAGCGACTGCGGCCAAGGCGACTATTCCCCGAATGTTCATGGTTCCGCTCCTTCCGGTTCGTTCCCCGTGAGTCGCCCCGATCCTACCGTGCCCGACCGTGCTCGACCGGGCATCCGGCCCGGCACCTCGCACTCGGCTCACGCCGACGTTGCCTGCGCCAGCAGAGCCTCGATGTCTGCCGACAGCGACTCCGGTGATGCCTGTGGCGCGTAGCGCTTGAAAACCTTACCGTCGCGGCGCACCAGGAACTTGGTGAAGTTCCATTTGACCGCCTCCGAACCGAGCAGCCCCGGCGCCGCGCTCGTCAGCCACTTGAACAAAGGATGCGCGTCCGGGCCGTTGACGTCTATCTTCTCGAACATCGGGAAGCTCACGCCGTAGTTGCGTTCGCAGAATGCGCCGATCTCCTGCGCCCCGCCCGGCTCCTGCTCGCCGAACTGGTTGCACGGAAAGCCGAGCACCTCCAGGCCCTGCGCGTGGTATTGGTCGTACAGCGCCTGCAGGCCCTTGTACTGCGGCGTGAATCCGCAGTTGCTCGCGGTGTTGACCACGAGCAGAACCTTGCCCTTGTACTTCTTCAGCGCGGCGGGCTTGCCGGCGAGAGTCTTCGCCTTGAAATCGAATGCGGTGCTCATCTTCCGTCCGTTGGTTCGTTGCGGACCACGAGCGTATCGGCAACGGCACGATCACGCACGCAACGGCCTAGACGGCGTCCTCTAAACGGGCGCACCCGATCGGGAGCGGATGGCGCCGCCGCCGTCAGCCCTGGCGCCGCAAGACCAGCAGCGCGATCACGCCGGCAACGAGCCCCCAGAACGCCGAGCCGATGCCGAGCAGCGTCACGCCCGACGCGGTGACGAGGAAGGTGATCAGCGCCGGTTCGCGATCGCGCTCGTTGGCCAGCGCCACCGTCAGGCCGTTGCCGATCGTGCCCAGCAGCGCCAGCCCGGCGACCGCCAGCACGAGTTCCTTCGGGAACGCGCCGAACAGCGCGCCCACCGTCGCGCCGAACAGACCGATCAACAGGTAGAACACACCCGCCATCACCGCCGCGACGTAGCGGCGCGCCGGATCCTCGTGCGCCTCGCGGCCCATGCAGATCGCCGCGGTGATCGCGGCGAGGTTCACCGCAAAGCCACCGAAGGGCGCGAGGATCAGGGTCGTCACGCCGGTCCAGCCGATGACCGGCGAGACCGGCACCTCGTAGCCGGAGGCGCGGATGACCGCAACGCCAGGAACGTTCTGCGATGCCATCGTCACGATGAACAGCGGAGCCGCCACGCCGAACAGCGCACTCCACGAGAACGCCGGCGCGGTGAACACCGGCTGTGCGAAAGTGAAGCTCACCTGGTCCAGCCGCAGGGAGCCCTGCACGAGCGCGAAGGCCACGCCCACCGCGAGCGCGACCGGCACCGCGTAGCGCGGCAGCGCCCGGCGCATCGCGAGGTAGGCGGCGAGCATCGCGAGCACCATCCACGGCTGCGTGCCGAGCGAGACGAACACTTCCAGCCCGAAGCGCAGCAGCACCCCCGCGAGCAGCGCCGAAGCCAGCGACAGCGGAATGCGGCTGATCGCACGCTCGAATGCGCCCGAGAAGCCGCTGACGGTGATCAGCGCGGCCGACACCATGAACGCGCCGATCGCCTCGGCCATCGGCACGCCCGCGACGCCGGTGATCAGCATCGCGGCGCCGGGCGTGGACCACGCGGTGACGACCGGAGCGCGATAGCGCAGCGACAGCAGGATGCAGGTGAGCCCCATGCCCAGGCCCAGCGCGCCCATCCACGACCCGATCTCGCGCGGGCCGGCACCCGCCGCTGCTGCGGCCTGGAAAACGATCACTGCCGAACTGGTGAAGCCCACCAACACGGTCACGAAGCCGGCGACGAGCGCCGACACGGAGAAATCCCGCAGCAGTCTCAACGGAGATGCTCCCGGTCAGCCGGCGCGGACGCCCTCGCCGGCGGGTCCGGCGGGTTCGACCGGCCCGGCCGGCTCCGCCCGCTCGACCCGCACCGCGCAATACTTGAACTCCGGGATCTTGCCCACCGGATCGAGCGCCGGATTGGTCAGCAGGTTGGCCGCGGCCTCCGCGAAGGCGAACGGAACGAACACCGCGCCCGACGGCACGCCGTCGTCGGCCCTTGCGCGCAGCACGATCGCACCGCGTCGCGTTCGCAGCGCAACCTGCTCGCCCGCGGCCACGCCGAGCCGCACGAGTTCGACAGAGTTCATCGACGCGGTGGCCTGCGGTTCGATCGCGTCGAGCGCGACCGCGCGCCGGGTCATCGCACCGGTGTGCCAGTGCTCGAGCTGTCTGCCGGTGATGAGCACCATCGGGTACTGCGCGTCGGGACTTTCGGCCGCGAGTGTCGGTGTGGCCGGGACCAGGTGCGCGCGGCCGTCGTCGGTCGGAAAACGGTCGGCGAACACGATCGGCTGGCCGGGGTCGTCCGCCGAGGCGCAGGGGTAGGTCACCGAGCCCTCGCGCTCGAGGCGCTCCCAGGTGATCCCGTGGATCGACGCCATGCCCTGGCGCATCTCCTCGAACACCTGGCGCGGATGCTCGTAGCGCCAGTCGAGGCCGAGACGGCACGCGATCTCGTTGATGATCCACAGGTCCTGACGCGCGTCTCCCGGCGGCGACAGCGCGGGCCGTGCGAGCTGCACCATCCGATCGGTGTTGGTGAAACTGCCGGTTTTCTCCGGAAAGGCGCTGGCCGGCAGTATCACGTCGGCCAGCCAGGCGGTCTCGGTCGGGAAGATCTCCTGCACCACCAGCCAGTCCAGTCGGGCGAGCGCCTCGCGCGCATGCGCGAGGTCAGGGTCGGACATCGCCGGGTTCTCGCCCGCGATGTACATGCCGCGCACCCGTCCGGCCCGGGCCGCGTGCATGATCTCGACCACGGTGAGGCCGGGCTCGCGATCGAGCGTGGCGCCCCACAGCCGCTCGAAGATCGCCGCGCCGGCCTCGTCGTCGACGCGATGGTAGTCGGGCAGCATCATCGGGATCAGGCCCGCGTCGGACGCGCCCTGCACGTTGTTCTGCCCTCGCAGCGGATGCAGGCCGGTGCCGGGGCGGCCCACCTGGCCGGTGAGCATCGCCAGCGCGATCAGGCAGCGCACGTTGTCCGTGCCGTGCGTGTGCTGCGAGACGCCCATGCCCCAGAAGATCATCGACGCGCGGCTGCGCGCATACAGTCTGGCCACCTCGCGGATCGTTCCCGCGTCGATGCCGCAGACCGGCGCCATCGCCTCCGGGCTGAAGGCCGCGACATTGGCCGCGATCGCCTCGTAATTGCTCGTGCGATCGCGCACGAAGGCCTCGTCGACCAGGCCTTCGGCGACGATCGTGTGAAGCATCGCGTTGAGCAGCGCGACGTCGGTGTCCGGACGGAACTGCAGCGCGTGGCGGGCGTGACGGGCGAGATCGGTGAGCCTCGGATCCGCGACGACCAGCGCCGCGCCTCGCTTCACCGCGTTCTTGATCCAGGTCGCCGCGACCGGATGGTTCACCGTCGGGTTCGCCCCGATCACCAGGATCACCTCCGCGTGCATTGCGTCCATCACCTGATTGGACACCGCGCCCGAACCGATCCCCTCGAGCAGCGCGGCCACCGACGACGCGTGGCACAGCCGCGTGCAGTGATCGACGTTGTTGCTGCGCAAGCCGGTGCGCACCAGCTTCTGGAACAGGTACGCCTCCTCGTTGCTGCCCTTGGCCGAGCCGAAGCCCGCGAGCGCCCCGGGCCCGATCGTGTCGCGGATGCGCCGCAGGCCACCGGCCGCGAGTTCGAGCGCTTCGTCCCAGCTTGCCTCGCGGAACGCGTCGCGCCAGTCGGCCGGCACCCGGTCGAAGCTCGCGTTCTTCGCCACGCCCTCGCGGCGCACCAGCGGCCGGGTCAGCCGGTCCGGGCTCGCCGCGTAGTCGAAGCCGTAGCGTCCCTTCACGCACAGCCGCGAACGATTGGCGGGCCCGTCGCGCCCGTCGACGCGCGTGATCCGGTTGCCGTCGACGTGATAGGTCAGCTGGCAGCCCACCCCGCAAAACGGGCACAGGGAGTCGACCCGGCGCGCGGAGCGACGCGGCGCGATCGCCGCGGACGACAGCAGCAGGTCCGAAGGGGTGCTGCGCGCGGCAATCGCGGCGGCGGCGAGCGAGCCGGGCCTCGCCGCGGCAAGCGGACTGGGCCTCGCGCTCAGCGCTCCGAGATCCTTGGGCATCAGCGCGCCGGTCGGGCAAGCCTGCACGCACTCTCCGCAGCCAACACAGGTGGATGCGCCCATCGGGTCGTTCATGTCGAATACGATCTGCGCGTCGTCGCCGCGCCAGGCATAGCCGATCACGTCGTTGACCTGTTCCTCGCGGCACGCGCGCACGCAACGTCCGCACTGGATGCAGGCGTCCAGATTGACCGCGATTGCCGGGTGCGTCAGGTCCGGCACCGGCTGCTCGCGCGCTTCGAAGCGCGAGCGATGCACGCCGAGCTCCATCGCCCAGACCCGAAGTTCGGAGTCGTCGGCGTGCTCGCCGGCAGGCGCATCGGCGAGCAGCAGCTCGAGAACCATCCTCTGGGACGCGCGCGCGCGCGCGCTGCCGGAACTCACCGACATGCCCTGTGTCGGCGCGCGACAGCACGACGGCGCGAGCGTGCGCTCCGCGTCGATCTCCACCACACAGACGCGGCAGTTGCCGTCCGGCCGATACCCGTCCTTGTGGCACAGCCGCGGGATCGCGACACCCAGGCGATCGGCGACCTGCAGGATCGTCTCACCGGGTGTCGCATCGACCGCGCGACCGTCGAGTTCGAAGGAAACGGTCCCTGCGCTCATTCGCCAGCCTCGCCGCCGACCTCGTGCGCGAACCGGTCGAGCACGCTGAGCACCGGGTTGGGCGCCGCCTGCCCGAGCCCGCAGATCGACGCGTCGGCCATCGCGGACGACAGCTCGCGCAGCAGCGGCCCGTCCCAACGATCGGCGGCGAGCAGGTCCACAGCCTTCGCGGTTCCGGCGCGGCAGGGGGTGCACTGGCCGCACGACTCGTGACGGAAAAAGCGCATCAGATTCGCTGCTGCGTCGCGCGCGCGGTCGTGCTGCGACAGCACGATCACCGCGGCCGAACCGATGAAGCAGCCGTGCGCCTGCAGCGTATCGAAGTCGAGCGGCAGGTCGGCGAGCGACGCGGGGAGGATGCCGCCGGAAGCGCCACCCGGAAGGTAGGCATACAGCGCATGACCGTCGGCCATGCCGCCGCAGTGCTCGTCGACGAGTTCGCGCAGCGAGATGCCTGCCGGCGCGAGCTTCACGCCCGGATCGCGCACCCGGCCAGAGACCGAGAAGAGCCTCAGCCCATGGCGCCCGTGCCGACCGTGCGAGGCGAACCAGCGTGCGCCGCGCGCGAGAACCTCGGGCACCCAGTACAGGGTCTCGACGTTGTTGACCAGTGTCGGTCGGCCGAACAGTCCGACCTGCGCGACATAGGGTGGGCGAAGGCGAGGCATCCCGCGCTTGCCTTCGATCGACTCGATCAGCGCGCTCTCCTCGCCGCAGATGTATGCGCCCGCGCCCCTGCGCAATTCGATCGCCGGCATGCCCGCGCGCGGGATCGGCGGGTCGTCGAGAAGTGCGGCGATTTCGCGCTCGAGCATCGCGCGCACGCCCGAGTATTCGTCGCGCAGATAGATCGTGCACCTCTCGCAGCCGACCGCCCACGCGGCGATCAGCATGCCCTCGAGAAAACGGTGAGGCGCGCGCTCCAGGCAGAAGCGGTCCTTGAAAGTGCCCGGCTCGCCCTCGTCGGCGTTGACCACCAGCAGCCGCGGACCGGATTCCTGCGACACGATGCGCCACTTGCGCCCCGCCGAAAACCCCGCGCCGCCCATCCCGCGCAGCCCGGCGGATTCGAGCTCGGCGAACACCTGCTCCGCGGTTCGCGCACCGGCGACGAGCGAGCGCAGCGTCGCGTAGGCGCCGTCGCCGCGCGCCCGCGCGTAGTCCGGCGCGGCGGGCAACGGACATTCGCGATCCTGAGCTCCGACCGCGTCGAGCACGCGCTGGACGTTCGCGCGCTCCACCGGCAGACGGTGCACGACCGCCACCGGTGCGTCTGCGCAGCGTCCCACGCAGGGCACGCGCAGCACGCGCACCTGGCGGCCCAGCGCGGCCTCGAGCCGCCCGGCGAGCGAAGCGGCGCCGGCGAGTTCACAGGACAAGGAGTCGCAGACCCGCACCGTCAGCGCCGCCGGGCCAGGCGCGTCGTCGCCGACGGGATCGAAGTGATGATAGAAGCTCGCGACCTCGAACACCTCGACCTGCGACAGGCGCATCCACTGCGCCAGCGCGGCGAGCAGCGCATAAGGAAGCTGTCCCTCGGCGTCCTGGATCCGGTGCAGGTGCTCGATCAGCAGGTCGCGTCGCGGCTGCGCCCCCGGCCCGAGGATCGCGGCGAGCCGCTCGATGGCCGGCGCGCCCGCCTGCCGTCCCTTGGGCCTGCCGACCGGGCGGTTGAACCGGATGACCTGCATGCGGAGAACCTAGCGCGATCTTCGCGAGGCGCAGCGCCAGTCGGCGCACGACCCGGAACGCGACTCAGAGCGCGACATCGACGCGCTCCATGTGTTCCGGCACCCGCGCGGGCCAGCCCAGCTGCTCCTCGATCCGCTGGCGAAGCGCGTCGGCCGCCTCGGGCTCGCCGTGGCACAGGTAGACCTGCGACGGCGCCACCCGGAACTTGCGCAGCCACGCCATGATCTCGTCGGCGTCCGCATGCGCCGAATAGCTGTCGATCTGAGTCACCTTGGCGTTGACCGGCACCCACTGCCCGTGGATCTTGACCTCGCGTGCGCCCGCGACCATGTGCGCGCCGCGCGTCCCGCCCGCCTGGTAGCCGACGAACAGCACCTGGTTGCGGGGATCGGGCGCGAGCCGCTTCAGATGGTGCAGCACGCGCCCGCCGGTCGCCATGCCGCTTGCCGAGATGATCACCGACGGCATCCTGATCCCGGCAAGCGCCTTGGACTCGTCGGCGGTGCGCACCAGCCGCGCCACCGAATACATCCCCCGCACTTCCGAGACGCTCAGCCGGTGCATCGCACGGTACTTGCGGTAGAGCTCGGTCGCGTCGATCGCCATCGGACTGTCCAGGAACACCGGCAGATCCGGGATCTCCCCGCGCTGCTTGAGCCGATACAGCGCGAGCATCAACGTCTGCGCGCGCCCGACCGCGAACGACGGGATCAGCACGGTACCGCCGTCGGCCGCGGTCTCACGCACCACTGCCGCGATCCGCTGCTCGGCGTCGTCGACGCCGTGGCTTCGGTCGCCATAGGTGGACTCCACGATCAGCGTGCCGGCCTGCTCGACCGCGGAGGGCGCCCGCATGATCGTGTCCTTGGGGCGGCCGAGGTCACCCGAGAACACCAGCGACGCCTTGCGGCGCCGCAGCCCGACGATCGATGCGCCCAGCAGGTGTCCCGCCGGCAGCAGCGAGCAGCGCAGCCCGTCGCCCAGGTTGAATTCGGTACCGAAGTCGACATCGCGAAACAGCGTCAGCGCGCGCTCCGCGTCCTTCATCGTGTACAGCGGCTCGGCCGGGGCGTGCTTGGAGAAGCCGTGCCGGTTCGCATACTGCGCCTCGTCCTCCTGCAGATGCGCGCTGTCGCGCAGCAGGATCTCGCACAGTTCGCGCGTGGCCTGCGTCGCATAGATCGGCCCGTCGAATCCGTCGCGCGCCAGTGCCGGCAGATACCCGCTGTGATCGAGGTGTGCGTGGCTGAGCACGACCGCATCGATGCGCCTTGGCGAGACCGGGAACTTGGCCCAGTTGCGCAGACGCAGCTGCTTGAAGCCCTGGAAGAGCCCGCAGTCCAGCAGCAGCCGGCGCTCGCCGGAATCGAGGATATAGCGCGAACCGGTCACGGTCCCGGCGGCGCCAGCGAAGGTCAGCCTCATGTCGATCGCCTTCGTGCGTCGATTGTCGATGTCTACGATGGTACGACATCGACGCGGCGTCGCTTACTGGAAAAACTCCTTGACCTTGTCCAGCCAGCCGCGCGTCTGCGGGCTGTGCTTGGGGTCTTCCAGCGAAGTCTCCAGTTCGCGCAACAGCTTCTTCTGCTTGTCGGTGAGCCGCACCGGCGTCTCGACTGCGACGTGCGCATAGAGATCGCCGGGATAGCTCGAGCGCAGCCCCTTGATGCCCTTGCCGCGCAGCCTGAAGGTCTTGCCCGACTGCGTGCCCTCGGGCAGATCGATCTCGGCGCGGCCCGCGAGCGTCGGAACCTCCACCTTGCCGCCGAGCGCGGCGGTGATCATCGAGATCGGAATCTCGCAGTGCAGATCGTCGCCATCTCGCTGGAAGACCGAGTGATCCCGCACATGGATCTCCACGTACAGGTCGCCCGACGGTCCACCGTTGATTCCCGGCTCGCCGTTGCCGGCCGACCGGATCCGCATCCCGGTGTCGATGCCCGCGGGGATGCGAACTTCCAGCGTCTTGGTCTTCTTCACGCGACCGACGCCGTCGCAGGTTCCGCAGGGGTCCGAAATCACCTTTCCCGAACCGTGGCAGGTCGGGCAGGTCTGTTGGATCGAGAAGAACCCCTGCTGCATTCGCACCGATCCCTGGCCGCCGCAGGTCTGGCAGGCCTTGGGTTTGGTGCCGGGCTTGGCGCCGCTTCCTTGGCAGGTGTCGCAGTTCTCCCAGCTCGGCACGCGGATCTCGGTCGTGTACCCGTTGGCCGCCTGTTCGAGGCTGACCTCCATCGAGTAGCGAAGGTCCGCACCACGGTAGACGTTGCTTCGCCCGCCGCCTCGCGCGCCGCCGGCGGCACCGAAGATGTCCCCGAAGATGTCGCCGAACACGTCGGAGAAGCCGCCCATGCCGCCCTGCCCGCCGCCCATGCCGCCCGCGTTCGGATCGACACCGGCATGGCCGAAGCGGTCGTAGGCTTCGCGCTTCTTCGGCTCGGAGAGCATCTCGTAGGCTTCCTTGGCCTCCTTGAATTTCTCCTCGGAGCCCTTGCTGTCCGGGTTGCGATCCGGGTGGAACTTCATCGCGAGCTTGCGATAAGCCTTCTTGATCTCTTCGTCGCTCGCGTTTTTCGCAACTCCAAGGACTTCGTAGTAATCGCGTTTGGCCATGTTCTTCTAAGGCAAAACGGCTTGCGACCTTTCGGTCGCAAGCCGGCACTTCAATCGTGAGGAGTGTCCGTTCGGCAGGCCTCGCACGTCACGCGTCGCGTTTGACTTCCTTGAAGTCGGCGTCGACCACGTCGTCCTCCTTCTGCCGCTTGGCCTCGGAAGCGCCGGCGCCTGCCGTCTCGCCGCCCCCTGCCGCGCCCTGCTCGGCCTGCATTTTCGCGTACATGAGCTCGCCGAGCTTCTGCGACGCCTGCATCAGCGCGTTGCTCTTGGCTTCGATCTCTTCCTTGTCCTCGGACTTGAGCGCCTCCTCCGCGTCCTTCAGCGCTTCGTCGATCTTGTCCTTCTCGCCGGCGTCGATCTTGTCCCCGTACTCGGCGAGCGACTTCCTCACCGAGTGGACCAGCGCATCGGCCTGGTTGCGCGCCTCGACCAGCTCGCGCCGCTTGTGGTCGTCGGCGGCGTTGACCTCGGCGTCCTTGACCATTTTGTCGATCTCGCCCTCTGACAGTCCGGAGTTCGCCTTGATCGTGATCTTGTTCTCCTTGCCGGTGGCCTTGTCCTTGGCCGACACGTGCAGGATGCCGTTCGCGTCGATGTCGAAGGTGACCTCGATCTGCGGCGTGCCGCGAGGCGACGGCGGGATCCCCTCGAGATTGAACTCGCCGAGCAGCTTGTTGCCGACGGCCATCTCGCGCTCGCCCTGGAACACCTTGATCGTGACCGCCGGCTGGTTGTCGTCGGCTGTGGAGAAGACCTGCGCGTGCTTGGTCGGGATCGTGGTGTTGCGCTTGATCATCGCTGTCATCACGCCGCCCAGCGTCTCGATGCCCAGCGACAGCGGCGTCACGTCGAGCAGCAGCACGTCCTTGCGGTCGCCCGCCAGCACCGAACCCTGGATCGCAGCGCCCACCGCCACCGCCTCGTCGGCATTGACGTCCCTGCGCGGCTCCTTGCCGAAGAACTCCTGCACCTTGGCCAGGACCTTGGGCATGCGGGACATCCCGCCGACCAGGATCACGTCGTCGATCTCGGAGGCCTTCACGCCGGCGTCCTTCATCGCGAGCCGGCAGGGCTCGATCGTGCGCTCGACCAGCTCGTCGACCAGCGACTCGAGCTTGGCCC
>JAHEDO010000105.1 GCA_024641185.1 Burkholderiaceae bacterium
TGATGCTGACCGGCACCAACGGGTCGGGGAAGTCGACGCTGCTGCGCCTGATCGCAGGGCTCGTCACGCCGACCGCCGGAACCGTCCGATGGCGCGGCGAGCCCAGGAACGCGTCCGATCCGCACTGGCACGCGAGCATCGTCTACCAGGGACACGCATTCGGCTGGAAGGACCAGCTCACTGCGAGCGAAAATCTGGCCATGCAGGCGGCCCTCGATCTGGGCACCGGGAATCCCGCCGGCGGGGCATCGGCGATCGCGTCGGCGCTCGACCGGGTAGGACTCACCCGCCAGCGCCGGCTCGCGTTCGCGCGGCTCTCGGCTGGGCAGCGGCGGCGCCTCGGGCTCGCCCGCCTGGTGCTGGTGCGCCGACCGCTGTGGCTTCTGGACGAGCCGACCACCGCCCTCGACACCGACGGACAGCGGCTGTTCGCCGGCCTGCTCGACAGCTATCTCGGCGAGGGCGGCTGCGCGGTGGTCGCGACCCACCTGGAATTCCCGACGGCGATGCCCGCGATGCACCTTCGCCTGGGCGAAGACGCGAAATCCGTCGTTTCGCCCCGGGTGCCCGAGACCTGTGCCTGATTCTGGCGCGCTCGAGCCGATGAGTGCCACCCGGGCGATCGCCTGGGCCTGCTCGCGCGATCTCGTGCTCGCATTGCGCTCGAAGTCGGAACTCGCCCTGATCGTCGTGTTCTTCGTGCTGGTGATCTCGCTGTTTCCGCTCGGGGTCAGCCCCGACCCCAGGCTGCTCGAGCGCATCGCCGCGGGCATCGCCTGGGTTGCCGCCCTGCTTGCCACGCTGCTGGCGCTGCCACGGCTGTTTGCCCTCGATCACGCCGACGGGACCCTCGAGCAGCTGGTGATCGCACCGGCGGCGCTCCCGGCGCTCGTTGCCGGTAAGGTTTTCGCGCACTGGCTGACGAACGGACTGCCACTGGTCCTGCTAGCGCCGGTGGCCGGCGTGCAGTTCGGCATGCAGCCGCAGGCCATCGGGGTGCTCACGATCGCGCTTCTGCTCGGCACGCCGACGCTGTCGTGGCTGGGTGCGATCGGGGCGGCACTCACCGTCGGCACGCGATCGGGCAGTGCCCTGCTCGCGCTACTGGTCCTGCCGCTGGCGGTGCCTGTGCTGATCTTCGGGGCCGGCGCCGCCGAAGCGACGGCCTCCGGACTGGGCGCGGAAGCGCACCTGTCACTGCTGGGCGCCGGGCTGATCCTCACTTCGGTGCTGGGGCCGTTCGCAACAGCGGCGGCGGTTAGAATCGCGTACGAGTAGACCATGGCAGGCATACACTGGTTCAAATATTCGGCTCCGGCCAATTTCTATCCGCTCGCCGGACGCATGATCCCGTGGTTCGGGACCGCCGCGGCCGTACTCACGGTGATCGGCCTTTACGTCGGCTTCTTCGTCGCCCCCACCGACTACCAGCAGGGCGAGGCCTACCGCATCATCTACATTCACGTGCCGGCGGCCTGGATGGCCATGTTCGCCTACCTGGTGATGGCGGGATGGTGCGCGGTCTCGCTGATCTGGAACACTCGGCTGGCCGCGATGATGGCGCAGGCCCTGGCACCCACGGGGGCAATGTTCGCGTTCGTCTCTCTGTGGACCGGCGCCTTCTGGGGCCGCCCGACCTGGGGTGCCTACTGGGTCTGGGACGCGCGCCTCACGTCGACGCTGATCCTGCTGTTCCTCTACCTCGGGTACATCGCGCTGCGTGCCGCGATCGACGATCCGCGCCGGGCCGACCGCGCCAGCGCCCTGTTGGCGCTGGTGGGCGCCATCAACGTGCCGATCATCTATTTTTCCGTCAAGTGGTGGAACACGTTGCACCAGGGGGCGAGCGTGTCGATGACCTCGTCGCCGAAGATGGCGCAGGCCATGCTCGCATCGATGTTGATCCTGGCATTCGCCGCCTGGTTCTATACGATCGCGGTAACCCTTTCCCGGGTGCGCTCGATCATCCTGATGCGCGAGGCGCATGCCGACTGGGCGCAGCAGGTCGTCAAGGAGAGCGCGAAATGAGCGACTGGTTCGCGATGGGCGGCTACGGATTCTACGTCTGGAGCTCTTACGGCATGCTCGCGCTCGCGATCGTGATCGAACTGGTGGCGCTGGCCCGCAGTCGCGCACGCGCCCGGGAATACGCACTCGAAGTGATGGAGGAGGAACAGGCGTGAAGCCCCGTTACAGAAGAATGATCTGGATCCTGGTGGGTGTTGTCGCGATCGGCTTCGCCACCACCCTGGTGCTCAACGCCTTCCGCAGCAACCTGGTGTTCTTCTTTACGCCAACGCAGATTGCGGATGGCGAAGCGCCCATGGGCAAGAACTTCCGCGTCGGCGGCCTGGTCGAGCCGGACAGTCTCAAGCGCCAGGGCGACGGCACGACGATCACCTTCCGGGTGACCGACGGCGCGAAGACGATCATGGTCTCGTACAAGGGAATCCTCCCCGACCTCTTCAAGGAGGGGCGCGGCATCGTCGCGCAGGGCTCGGTGCAATCCGACGGCTCGTTCCGCGCCAGCGAGGTGCTGGCCAAGCACGACGAGAACTACATGCCGCCCGAAGCCGCGGAAGCGCTCAAGCGGGCGGGCCACACGGTGGGCGCCCCGGAGCAGTTCGTCGACAAAGCACAGAAGTCGGTCAGCAAGTGAGGATCTCGAAATGATCGTTGAACTCGGACACTTCGCGCTGATCCTTGCGCTGCCGTTGACGCTCTTCTCGGCGCTGATGACCCTGTACGGGGCGTTTCGCAGGGACACGCGACTGATGGCGGTGGGTGCGCCCTCGGCGGTCGGCCAGTTCGCCCTGGTGGCCTTCGCCTTCGGCTGCCTGATCACCGCCTTCGCGACCAACGACTTTTCGGTCGCGCTGGTCGCCAACAATTCGAACCTCGAGCTGCCCGACGCCTACCGGATCGCCGCGACCTGGGGCTCTCACGAGGGTTCGATGCTGCTGTGGGTGCTGATGCTCAGCGGCTGGAGTGCGGCGGTGGCCGTCCTGTCGGGCGGGTTGCCGGTGACGCTGCGCGCCCGGATCCTGGGCACGCTGTCGCTCGTCGCATTCGGATTCCTGCTGTTCCTGCTGTTCACCTCGAATCCGTTCGCGCGGCTCCTGCCCGCCGCCGCAGACGGGCGCGACCTCAATCCGCTGCTGCAGGACCCGGGCATGGTGTTCCATCCGCCGTTGCTCTACATGGGCTACGTCGGATTCGCGGTCGCTTTCGCGTTCGCCGTCGCCGGCCTGCTCGAGGGCCGCTTCGACGCGGCATGGGCGCGCTGGGCCCGCCCGTGGACCACGGTCGCATGGTGCTTCCTGACGCTGGGCATCGCCCTCGGGTCGTTCTGGGCCTACTACGAGCTCGGCTGGGGCGGCTGGTGGTTCTGGGACCCGGTCGAAAACGCCTCGTTCATGCCCTGGCTCGTGGGCACCGCGCTGATCCACTCGCTCGCGGTCACGGAGAAGCGCGGCGCGTTCCGCAGCTGGACGGTGCTGCTGGCGATCCTGGCATTCAGCCTGAGCCTGCTCGGCACCTTCCTCGTGCGCTCGGGCGTGCTGACGTCGGTGCACGCATTCGCCACCGACCCCGCGCGCGGCGTGTTCATTCTCGCGTTTCTCGCGATCGTGATCGGCGGCACATTGACGCTGTTCGCGTGGCGCGCGCCGAGCATCGGCGTGGGACCGGGGTTTTCGGCGGTGTCGCGCGAGTCCATGCTGCTGGCCAACAACATCCTGCTGGTCGTCGCGATGGCGGCGGTGCTGCTGGGCACCCTGTATCCGCTCGTGCTCGACACCCTCGACATGGGCAAGATCTCGGTCGGACCGCCCTACTTCGATTCCGTGTTCTATCCGCTGATGGCGCCGGCTCTGTTCCTGATGGGCGTGGGACCGATCGCGCGATGGCGCAAGGCCGAATTGCCGCCGATGGTGCATCGCCTGAAGTGGGCGTTCGCGGTGGCAGTCATCGGCGCGCTGCTCCTGCCGCTGACCATGGGCAGCCTGAGGCCGCTGACCAGTCTGAGCCTCGGCTTCACCCTGTGGATTCTGGCGTCGTCGGTCACGATCATCGCGGACAGCCTGCGTGGTGCCGACGGACGGATCGCGCTGCGCCGCGCGCGGCTGCTGCCCTCGTCGATCTGGGGCATGCACCTGGCGCACATCGGCATCGCGGTGTTCGTGTTCGGCGTGACGATGGTCAAGAGCTTCGAGATCGAGCACGACGGTCGCATGGAGGTCGGACAGACGGTGGAGGTCGGCGGCTACCAGATCCGCTTCGACGGACTCAGCGACGTCCGGGGTCCGAACTACGACGCGGTGCGCGGCGAATTCACGATCAGCCGCGACGGCAAGAAGCTCACCACGCTGCACCCGGAGAAGCGTACCTACCGCGCGACGCGCCAGGCGATGACCGAGGCGGCGATCGACCACGGCCTGCGCCGCGACGTCTACCTGTCGATGGGCGAGCCGCTCGGCAACAACGCGTGGGCCGTGCGCACCCACGTCAAACCCTTCGTCAAGTGGATCTGGCTCGGCTGCGTGCTGATGGCGGCCGGTGGAGCGCTCGCGGCTGGCGACCGGCGCTATCGCCGGGCGGCCCGGGCCGCTTCTCGGGAAGCCGGCGCCGCCGGCGCCCGTTCCGTCGCCTAGCCCGAGGCGATCGACATCATGCGCGCGCTGAAATTCCTGATTCCGCTGGCCCTCTTCGCGGGCATCGCGTGGTTCCTGCTCAAGGGGCTGGACAACGACCCGCGCAACATCCCGTCGCCGCTGATCGACAAGCCAGCCCCGGCGGTATCGCTGCCGAGGCTGGACGACCCGTCGCAGCGATGGGCGACCGAGCAGATGCGGGGCCAGGTCTGGGTGCTGAACGTCTGGGGTTCGTGGTGTGCCGGCTGCCGGGTCGAGCACCCCTTGCTCGAGGTCTTCTCGCGACAGGGTTCGGTTCCGATCGTCGGCTTGGCATGGAAGGACGATCCGAAGGCCTCGAAGGCCTGGCTCGATCGTCTGGGCGACCCGTACAAGATCAACGTGATGGACCGCGACGGCAGGGCGGCGATCGACTGGGGTGTCTACGGCGCGCCCGAGACCTTCGTGATCGACAAGGCCGGTGTGGTTCGCGACAAGCACACCGGTCCGTTGACCCGCAAGGCAATCGACGAGCGACTGGTCCCGCTGATCAAGAAGTTGCAGGCGCAGTGACATGAGCTTTTCCAAGGAATTCAGCCTGCGCGTCGGTTCACGGATGCGAAACCTGCTCGCCGCGGTGCTGGCGGTCGGTGTGGTGTCGATCTGTTCAACTGGCGCGGCGCAGACACAATCGGCCCCCCCGGCGCCGGCGGCAGCGGCCGCACCGAATGCCGCGCCCGGCGCCTCCGAGCGCTACGCCGAGCGTCTGAGGACGCTCTCGTTGCAGTTGCGCTGCCTGGTCTGCCAGAACCAGACGCTCGCCGACTCCCAGGCCGAACTCGCCTCCGACCTGAGGCGCGAGGTCGAGGAGCAGATCGAACAGGGCAAAACCGACGACGAGATCAAGGACTACCTGGTCGCGCGCTACGGCGATTTCGTCCTCTACAAGCCACCGGTGCAGCGCAATACGGTGATGCTGTGGTTCGGCCCGTTCGCGCTGCTGCTCGTCGGCGTGGCCGCCTGGCTGTTGGTGCAGCGGCGAAGTCGCGCGCGTCGCGCCGAAGCGCCGGTCACCGCCGAAGACGATCGCGACCGCGCCCGCAAGTTGCTCGAGTGATGCCGGCGGCGGTGCCGCGCGTCAGCGCACGACCAGCCGACGATCGCGCCGGCCGATCAGCACCGCGACGAGGATGTTGACCAGGGCGAAGGCGCTGGTCACCCACCAGGTGTGATGCCAACCGCCGGCGCTGCTCGCAACCGCAGCCACCAGTGGCGGTGAAATGAACTGGCCGATCGCAGAGCCCTGCTGCATCAACCCGGTGGTGGTGGAGACCGCGCCGGCGTACGGGGCGAAGCGCGGAGCGGTGGTGAACAGGGTCCCCGGGATCAGCCCGCCTACCGCCGAGAAAAGCAGCACGGCCGCGTAGCGCCATCCGAACGCGAAGTCTACGTCGAACGCAATCATCGTCGCGACACCCATCACCACCGATGCGCCGGCGAGCACCACGGTGCGCGTGGCGCCTCGGTGCAGCAGGAGCCCTGACACGATGTTTCCCAGCATGTTGGCCGCGACGCCGAACGCGGTCAGCAGGCCCGCGGTGGTCGGCGCGATCCCTGCCGACTGGTAGGCGGTCGGCAGGAACCCGAAGACCGCGATGAACTGTCCCGCATAGAGCCCGAAGCAGGCTGCCAGCAGCCAGGGCCCGGGAGCACGGAGCGTGTCGCGCGCCAGCGCGAGCACTCGCACAGGCTCCGCGCCGTGCGGCGGGTCCGGCGCGATCACTCGCCGCAGGAGCGCGAGCGTCGCGAGCGCCGCGCTCGCGCTGCACCACCAGGCGAGCTGCCATCCGCTCGCGGCCATCAGCCAGGGCGTCGCGACCAGCGCCAGCGACATGCCGGTCGGCATGTAGCTCCCCCAATACCCGAGCGCCACACCCAGCCTTCCGAACGGCACCACCCTGCGGATCAGCGCCGGCCCCGGCAGCACCGTCAGGATGAAGCCCGCGCTTTCGATCGCACGCATCGCGAGCAGCGTGCCGGCGTCGGCCGAAAGCGCCCCTGCCACGCTCGCCAGTGCGAGCAGTCCCAGCCCGCAACTCATGACCCGTCGCGCTCCGAACCGATCGGCCAGCACGCCACCGAAAAGGCCGAAGCCCATGCCGGCAGCCTGGAACACCGATACCAGGAAGCTCGCCTGCACCAGCGTCATGCCGAAAGACTGCTGAAGCGCCGGCAGCGCCGGCGGCAGCTTGCCGATGTTCAGCGCCGCGACGACGCCCGCGAGCAGCAGTACCGCCAGGCGTGCCGCATCGCTGCTCTCGGGCGCCGGGGGGGCGAGGGTTTTCACTGAACGGTAAGCGCGGTAACGGTTTGTAAGACCAGCAGCGCACGGTTTCGACCGGCGCTAGCATGGGGTTGTCGCTGCGAGGCATCGACCGGATCACCGGAAACGACCGACCTCAAGGCAGCATTATCGCGGAGGTGCCATCATGCTCAGATCAACCGTTGTCGCAGTCCTGCTCGCAGCCACCGCGCTCGCGGCAGCGCCCGCCAGAGCGCAGGACGTCACATGGTCGGTGACCGTCGGATCGGGCGGTTCGCTGGGTGCATACGTCGGGATCCCCGGGCCGTTCATCGCGCCGGCGCCCGTCTTCCGTCCGGTGGCCGTGTACCCGAGCGCGCCGATCTATCAGCCGACGGTCGTCGTTGCCACGCAGGGGTATTACCCGCCTGCGCGGGTCTACCCGGTCCCGGTCTATGCAGCGCCGAGGATCGTGTATCGCGGCGCGCCGGGTTGGGTCGGCCCCCGCCCCTACGCCTACCGGGGCGCGCCACCGGCGTACCGGGTTCGCGCGCAATGGCGTGAACATGGCCACAGGCACTAGCGCGCCGTCGCCGGAATGAAAAAACCGCGGCGCTAGGCCGCGGTTTTCGTTTCACGGCCGTGGTCCGAGACCACGGCCGGATCGGCTGGCTAGCCGCCCGATCAGATGGGGCGAATCGCCGCCGCCTGCAGGCCTTTGGGGCCGCGGCGCACTTCGAACTGCACGCGCTGCTGCTCGGCCAGGGTCTTGAAGCCATTGCCCTGGATCTCGGAGAAGTGCGCAAACAGGTCGTCACCACCGCCATCGGGGGTGATGAAGCCGAAGCCCTTGGATTCGTTGAACCACTTAACAACACCAGTTTTCGTATCGCTCATTTCACGTTCCTTGAAGGATTGAGTGTGCGCGGGAATAGATCCGCGCGGGTGCAAGCGGACAAGAAACGTAACTTTGGAACGACCGGAGCGCGCCTGGAACAGACAGCGCGGGAGAACCGCTAGGTACACTGCTTGAATCGACTGCAGGCGGAACGATACGCGCTTTGTGCCGCGCTGTCCACTACTAATTGCGCGTCACCAGGCAACCGTGCGTCACCGCCGCCGCGGACCCGTCGCCTCGGGGCGGGAAATTCCCCACTCGGGCGATAATGCCGAAAACATCGGACCGACGGAGAGAGGGATGGATTCAACGAGCGTAGCCGCCGTGCGGAATATCGCGGTGGTCGGGCACACCGGGTGCGGCAAGACCAGCCTGGTCGAGACGCTACTCGCGACCGCGGGCGTCATCGAAACGCAGGGCAGCATCGAAAAGGGCAGCACGGTCTGCGACTTCGACCCGCTGGAGAAGCAGTACGGCCACTCGCTTCAGAGCGCGCTGGTCAACTTCCAATGGGAGGGCCGCCACCTTTACGTCGCCGACACACCGGGCATGCCCGACTTCGCGGGCCAGTCGGTTGCCGCGCTCGCTTCGGCCGACACCGCCCTGGTCGTGATCGACGCGCAGCTCGGCGTGCAGCTGACGACCGAGCGAATGATGCGCAGGGCTGCGGAGCGCGGCATGTGCCGGATGATCGTCATCAACAAGATCGACGGGGACAACGTCGACCTCGGCGACCTGCTGCGCGACATCCGCGAGCGCTTCGGCAATCAGTGCCTGCTGCTCGACCTGCCCGCGCGTCACGGCCAGGAAGTGATCGAAGTGCTCGAGCACGACTCGGGAGACGCGGACATCGAGTCGGTGGCTGCCGCGCACCGCGCGCTGATCGACCAGGTCGTCGAGGAAGACGAGGACCTGCTGGCGCGCTATCTGGAGGAAGGCGCCGATCCCAGCCCCAACGAACTGCACGCGCCGTTCGAGAAGGCGATGCGCGAAGGGCATCTGATTCCGGTGATGTTCGCGTCGGCGCGCACCGGCGCCGGGGTGCAAGAACTGCTGCGAATCCTCGCGACGCTCGCGCCGGCACCCGTCGAGGGAAATCCCCCGCCGTTCTACAAGGGTGATCCGGGCACCTCCGACACCGAGGCGTTCGAGGCGCTCGCCGACCCCGCGCGCCATGTGATCGCCCACGTGTTCAGGGTCTCGATCGATCCTTACATGGGCAAGGTCGCCGCGTTCCGCGTGTTCCAGGGCACCGTGAAGCGCGACATGCAGCTTTACGTCGGCGACGCCAAGCGTGCGTTCAAGGTCGCGCACCTCTACCGGCTGCACGGCAAGGACATGGTCGAGACGCCCGAGCTGGGCCCGGGCGAGATCGGCGCGATCGCCAAGGTCGACGAGATCACCTTCGACAGCGTGCTGCACGACTCGCACGACGAGGACCACATCCACCTGAAAGCCACTCAGTTCCCGCCCGCGATGCACGGCCTCGCGATCTCGCCCCGGCGCAAGGGCGACGAGCAGAAGCTTTCGGAGGTGCTGGCGAAGCTCGCCTCCGAGGACGCGAGCTTCGTCGTCGAGCGCGACGGCGAAGGCCACGAGTGGGTGATCCGGGGCCTGGGCGAACTGCACCTGAAGACCAAGATGGAGCGCATGGCCCTGCAGTACAAGGTGGATGTCGACACCCGCCCCCCGCGGATTCCGTACCGCGAGACCGTCTCGGGCCACGCCGAGGGGCACTGCCGCCACAAGAAGCAGTCGGGCGGTGCCGGGCAGTTCGGGGAGGTCTTCCTTCGCATCGAGCCCCTCGAGCGGGGTGCCGGCTTCGAATTCATCGACCAGGTCAAGGGCGGCGCAATCCCGAGCGTCTTCATGCCCGCGGTCGAGAAGGGTGTGCAGCACGCGCTGGCCGAGGGCGTGATCGCGGGATTCCCCGTGGTCGACCTGCGCGTCATCGTCTACGACGGCAAGACGCATCCGGTCGACGGCAAGGAGATCGCGTTCGTGACCGCCGGCCGCAAGGCGGTGATCGACGCCATCCTCAAGGCGTCGCCTGCGGTGCTCGAACCGATCGTCGAAGTCGAGATCAACGTGCCGGAGTCCGGGATCGGCGAGGTCACGGGCGACCTCGCGTCACGCCGCGGCCAGATCACCGGCACGACCTCGCGCGGCCACGGCGGGGCAACCATCACTGGCCTCGCGCCGCTCGCCGAGCTCAGCGAGTACTCGTCGCGCCTGAAGGCGATGACGGCCGGTGCCGGCAACTTCAGCTACGCGTTTTCCCACTACTCGCCGGCGCCTCCCATGGTGCAACGACAGTTGATGTCGGCGCACAAGCCGCAGGAAGACGAAGAGTGAGCCGCCCGGGCGCCTGAGCCCGGGCCGCTCCCGAGATACCAACCCGATACGACAGTGAAGACGCCATGACCGCCCCGACCTCGAACGAGGGCACTCGCGACGCGCGCACCGACAGCGACCCCGGTATTCCGGTGTCGGTGCGGATCCGCGAACGCCTGCAGGCCGCCCGCAAGCGATTCCACGCGAACGACAACATCGCCCAGTTCATCGAGCCGGGCGAACTGGAGAAGTTGATCGAAGAGGTCGAGGCCAAGATGAAGGGTGTGCTCGAGAGCCTCGTCATCGACACCGACAGCGATCACAACACCCAGGAGACTGCCCGCCGCGTCGCCAAGATGTACCTGACCGAGGTTTTCCGGGGCCGCTATGTCCGCCGCCCGGCGACCACCGAAT
>JAHEDO010000318.1 GCA_024641185.1 Burkholderiaceae bacterium
CGCCGGAACCCCCCCAGCAGTCGCTCGACCATGTCCGCGGCGGGCGCGCTGTCGTCGTCGGACAGCAGCAGGTAGCGCGCTCCCAGTTCGACGGCGCGCGCCGCGCCCACGTTCTGGGCATGCGCGATACCGCTGTTTGCGCCGATGCGGATCAGTTCGACGTCCGCGTCCGTCGTGCCGGCCGCGGTCTCGATCGCCATCCGGGCGTCAGGGCGGTCCGAATTGTCGACCAGGATCGTGTGGCCGACCTGCGGCGCAAGTGTCGAGAGCAGTTGCCGCAGCGCCGAGGGGTCGGGATCGAAGGCGACGACAATGGCGAACACGTGGTGGGCCGGATTCGGCGCGCCCTCAGTGGCCATCGTCTTCGGCCCGCTCAGTGCCCGCCGAGCAGCCGGCGGATCGGGCGCGGCAGCCGAGGACTGTGCGCGGCCTTCTCGAGCGTGAAGCGCGCGAACGCGCGCGCCGCCTGCAGGTAGGTCACCTCGGGGTCGACGCTGATCGGGCCCAGTGCGACGCGGCCGGAACCCGACGCTTGCCCCGCACCGAAACCGAATCCGCCGGGCGCGAGGGGCGTGCGGCGTTTACGGTCCGACGGAAGCAGCGCGAGGTATTCGGCCACCATCTGTTCGCGTGTGCGCGTCGGCGCGGCGAGCACACGCGTGCGAAGATCGACGAGCGCACCGCGTTCGGCGTTGATTTCCTTGAGTCTGGCCAGCACCGCGGTGCCGGTCGTCTCGACGAGATAGCCGTTCTCACCGTCCCGAATCCGGTCGGCGAGGCTGCCGATCCGGCTCGCGAGCACCGGCACGCCGCAGTGCCACAGTTCCGACAGCGTGTAGCTGAAGGTTTCCGGTACGACCGAGAGTTGCAGCCCCAGGTGCGGGCGTGCCTTGGCGATCAGCGCGGGCAGTTCGTCGCGGGCGAAGCCGGGGATCGCGGTGACTCCCGGCAGCCGACCCAGGCGTGCGGCCTCGTCGCCGCAGCCAAGCAGGGTCAGGTGCGCGAAGCCGGTCAGTTCGGGCAGGATCGCCTCCAGCACCTCTCCACCCTTTTCCATCGACAGCCGGCCGAGCTTGATCAGTCTCAGCGGACCGTCGTCCGGCGGCTCGAAGGGCACCGGCGGGCCGAGCGAGTGAGCGTGCCCGATGACCTCGATGCGGGCGCCTTCGAGCGTCGGCATCAGGGCGCGCCAGCGCTCGCGCACCGAGGGCGAGGGCGCGACGATCGTGATCGCCTCGTCGCGCACGGCCGAGCAGAACGCGTCGCGCAGCGCGATCCAGTCGTCGGCACTCACGTCTGCGAAGAAGCGGTGTCCCGGGTTGCGCGCAAGACAATCGACGAGCCGTGTGCGGTCGCAGCTGCGGCACTCGGAGCCGTGAAACGCGAAGATTGCGACGCAGAACGGGTAATGATCGTGCGCGACGAGAACGGTCGGCAGGCCGGTGCGCAGCGCATCCAGACTGTGACCGATCAGTGACGACACGATCACGCAATCGACGCCGAAGTCGGCGGCGATCTCCCGCAGGACGGACCGGTACTGCAGGTGCGCGATCGCGGTCGCGTGGATGGGCAGGCCGAGCTCCCATACCCGCAGCGGCTCGACGCTCTCGCTGCCGCGGTACAACGCGAGGCGCTGACCGTAGGCGCCGATCACCCCGATCGAGCGAAGGACGAGGTTCTCCGCTCCTTCGTCCGCTTCGCAGAAGTCGCCGACCCAGGTCGACAGCCCGCCCCCCCAGCTGTGTGCCAGATGCAGGCGAACCGCGAGCGGCGCCGGGCCCGTCGCGGCCTCGAGTTCACGGACGGGCGACCGGGTCGCGCGAACCGCCTTGCCGATCTTCCATCGAAGACCGGTCAGCGGATGTGCGTCGTGCCAGTACTTGCGCGCCGCCAGCAGCGTGCTGTCCAGCGCGCCCTGCGACGCGACGCCGGCGGCGGGCGAGTCCGGCAGGGCGTCGACCAGCACCCGTGTGCAGGCAACGTGCAGCCAGCCGGCGCGCGAAAGTGCCCGAGGCCACCGCGCCGTGCCTTCCAGCTCGCCGACGGTCAACGCAGCGATTGCCTCCTTGCGCAGCACGCCGCAGCAGGCCAGCGGCGCCGGCAGTTCGACGGGCAGCGGCGAAGCGTGCGCCTGCAGCCAGGCGTCGAGCGCGTCGGGATCCATCGGCAGCGGGCGGCCCGCATCTGCCGGCGAGTACATCGGGTCGGTCGCGCACAGCGGCGATGCGCTGGCAATACGCGGTTCGGCGTGCAGCGTCGCTTGAAGCCGGTGCAGCCCGCCCGCAGGCACGCGCACGCCGGCGACGACCCAGGCGACGTCGCCATCCAGGTCGGCCAGCCGGGAAAGCGCCGCGGGCAGCTCCGACTCCGGCGTGTGCCAACGCAGCTGTGCCGCGTCTGCGAGCTCCGGGAACGCATCAGTCCGGGCGGCGAAGACCTCGACCGGGTGATCCACTTTTTCGTCGGCGAGAAGCGCTCGCAGGGTCGCCTCGAGTTCGGCAGGCGACGCGTCAGCGGCCAGAACGATCGGACGGCAAGATGGCAGCAGCGAGGGAAGCGGCATCGGCAGCGTGCTCGGCCCGAGGCGGCGTTCTGCCGGCCCTGCGCTCAGCGAACCGCGCCGGCGAGGCGCGCGATGGCGCGCGCCAATCGCCAGCTGCGCGAGCGTTTGATCAGATCGAGTTCGCGCTCCGCGGAGGCGAGCCGATCGTTCATCGCGGCGGCGGGCACGCGGCCTGCGTCGACTTCATTCTGCGCGTTGGCCGAGAACCAGTGGAAGTAGGATGCGCGCTCATCGGTGGTGGCGAAAGGGTCGGGAAACGCGCGCTGCAGGTCTTCGCGTTCACGGTACAGGATCCGTTGCATCTTCGTGATCGGTTCACCGTTGTCGAAGTTCGCATAGACGCAGGGAACTCGGCCCAGCGAGCTCTGACC
>JAHEDO010000319.1 GCA_024641185.1 Burkholderiaceae bacterium
CAGTTCCCGGTGAATCTGACCGCGAAGGTGTTCGGCTACGCGCCGAAGCCGCAGTTCGCGGTGGAAAACGAGCAGGCGATCTCGACCCCGCCGAAGGTCGAATTCGGCAAACCGGAGGAACCGAAGAAGTGATTCGGGCCACGGTTGCCGCCGTCGCGGCGGCGACCCTGCTCATCGTCGCGCCGGGCCTGCCCGGCGCGCAGGCCCAGGCGCTGCAGGCGGTGCCGCCGCTGTCGGCCCGCGTCACCGATCTCACCGGCACGCTCGACGCCGCCCAGCGCCAGGAACTCGAGCAGCGACTGACCGCGATCGAGCAGCGCAAGGGCGCACAGGTCGCGGTGCTGCTGGTACCCACGACCCAGCCGGAACCGATCGAGGACTACAGCATCCGGGTGGTGGAGGCCTGGAAGCTGGGGCGCGGCGAGGTCGACGGAAAGCGGGTCGACGACGGTCTGCTCCTGCTCGTCGCGAAGAACGACCGCAAGGTCCGGATCGAAGTCGGCTACGGGCTCGAGGGGGCCGTTCCCGACGCGCTGGCCAAGCGGATCATCGCCGAGACGATCACCCCGAAGTTCCGGCAGGGAGATTTCTTCGGCGGGATCACCGCGGGGATCGACGACGTCGCGCGGCTGATCGACGGCGAAGCCTTGCCGGCGCCGTGGCAGTCGACCCACGCAGCCCAAGGCATCGACCTCCAGTCCGTGCTCGCGGGGCTGCTGGCGGTGTTCGTGATCGGGCTCGTGGCCAACGCGATCCTGGGCCGGGTGCTCGGCTCCGGCGTGGGCGGGCTCGCCACCGCGGGCTTCTCGCTGGTGCTGGGCGCGTCCCTGGTGCTCGCGGCGATCGTGGCGCTGATCGGCTTCGTCGCGTTCCTGCTGCTCGGCAACAGCTTCCTGCGCGGACTGCAGTCCGGCAGTGGCCGCGACTCGCCGGGGCGCTCGGTATGGACGAGCGGCGGCTGGGGCGGGGGGTCGCGCGGCGGATTCGGCGGCGGCGGGGGTTTCGGTGGAGGGGGCGGTGGATTCGGCGGCGGAGGTGCTTCGGGTGGCTGGTGATCTGCGATCGAACACGGGGCGCCATGCGCGTGGTGACGTGAGCCCGACGCGTCCGTGCAGAGGAAGCCGATGATGCGCGAGCGACTGGCCCGCATGCTCAGGCACTTGTTCTGCGACCAGCGCACGACGCGGCGGGCGTTCTCGCGCGAAAGCCTTGCCAGGATCGAGGCGCGGGTCGCCGCGGGCGAAAACCGGCACGCCGGCGAGATCCGGGTCGCGATCGAGGATTCGCTGAGCCTGGGCCGGATCTGGTCCGGAATGCAACCGCGGCAGCGGGCGGTCGAGATCTTTACGGCGCTGCGCGTCTGGGATACCGAGGCGAACAATGGCGTGCTGATCTACCTGCTGCTCGCGGACCACGCGGTGGAGATCCTCGCCGATCGGGCGGCGTCGCGGGCGATCGACGAGGCGCAGTGGCGCGAGGTTTCCGACGGGCTGGTGGCCGCCTGCCGCCGCGGGGAGTTCGCCGAGGGCACGCTGATGGCGGTCGATCGGATTGAAGAAATGTTGGCGCGGGCGTTTCCAGCCGGTGATCACAACCCGGACGAACTGCCGAACCGTCCGGTGCTGATCGACCGGCGATTCTGACCTCGGGCCGCTGGTGCCGGACCCAGGCTCGGTATGATCCTTCGGACGATGAACTCGCATCCTTCAGCCGGCGGCGGCGCGCCGGAGATTCCCCGATGAGGCGCCGCCTGCGGATCGTCTCGGCGCTGCTGCTCGCGACCGTCGGTGTTGGCTGGACCGCGCGCGCTGCTTCGCCCCCGACCCCGTCGGAGGCACCGGTGAAGACGCAGGCGGCATCGGCCTCGGGACCAGCATTGGGACCGGCATCGGCCTCGGGACCAGCATTGGGACCGGCATCGGCATCGGGACCAGCATTGGGACCGGCATCGGCATCAGGACCGGTACCGGCATCGCCGTCGTCGCCGGATCGCGAACAGCACAGGCCGAAGCTGCTCTATGGCACCCCGTTGCCGCTGCCCCCGGTGGGCAGGTGGCAGTTCAGCCTCTACTACGGCGAATACACCGGCAAGCTACAGATCGCATCGCTCGACTACTCGATCGAGCACGACGGCGTGAACTACCACTTGCGCAGCGAGGGACGCGCGGTCGGCATCGTGTCGCTGCTGTATTCGGGCGTGCTGACCCAGGACAGTGCGGGCACGCTGTCCGAGAACGGTCTCGCGCCGCGCCGCTACACCGAGAAGCGCGGCAGCCGACCGGAGCGCTCGCTGTCGGTCGACGCGGCGAGCAGGCGCGTCAATTTCGCCGGCAAGGAGCCGGAAACACTCGTCGACGGCGCGCAGGACCGCCTGTCGGCGCTGGTCCAGCTCGGGCTCATGGCGCGCGCGATGCCGCAGCGCTTCGTCAAGGGCAGCGTGATCGCCCTGCCCGAGCTCACATTGGGTGACATCGAGAAGAGCCGGTACCTGAGCCTGGGTGACAGCGTGCTGGACACCGAGAACGGGCCGCTGCGCACCTTGCACCTGGAGCGCACCGCGCCACGCGGCAAGGACGATCCGAAGATCGAGGTCTGGCTCGGCTACGATCAGATCATGCGACCGGTGCGGATCCGGGCGACCGAGCCCGGCGGACGCGTGCTGGACCAGCTGGTGGTACGTTGAAAGGTCTTCGTCGATGAAGCTCGCCGTCATCCCCGTCACCCCGTTCGCGCAGAATTGCTCGCTGCTCGTCTGCGAGGAGACCAACCGGGCCGCTGTGTTCGATCCGGGCGGCGACCTGGAGCGCATCGACGACCTGCTCGCGCAGACCGGTGGGCAGCTGGAGAAGGTCTTCCTGACCCACGGGCACATCGACCATTGCGGCCAGGCAGGTGAGTACGCACAACGTCACGGCGTCCCGCTAGAGG
>JAHEDO010000320.1 GCA_024641185.1 Burkholderiaceae bacterium
GGTTTCGCCGCCGAAGGGCTTGCACGAGGCGGGGCTCTGATGGACCCACTCTGGCTCGCAATCTGGTCTTTCCCGGCGCTGCTTGCGCTGATCTTCCTGCGCGTACCGATCGGACTGGCGATGCTCGCGGTCGGCCTCGGTGGGAGCTGGGTGGTGTACGGAACCGCCGCGCCGCTGCTCAACCAGATGAAGTCGCTGGCATACAGCCAGTTCTCGACGCACTCGCTGTCGATCGTGCCCTTGTTCCTGCTCATGGGGCAGTTCGCGGTGATGGGCGGAATGTCCAAGTCATTGTTCAAGGCGGCCGAGGCCTTCCTCGGCCACCGCCGCGGCGGGGTGGCAATGGCGGCTATCGGCGCGTGCGCCGGCTTCGGCGCGATCTGCGGCTCTTCGCTCGCGACCGCCGCAACGATGGGCCAGGTTGCATTGCCCGAGCTGCGCCGCGCCGGCTATGACGGCGGCCTGGCGAGCGGGGCGCTGGCGGCGGGCGGCACGCTGGGCATCCTGATCCCGCCATCGATCGTGCTGGTGATCTACGCGATTCTCGCCGAACAGAACATCGCGAAGCTGTTCGTTGCCGCGATGGTTCCAGGCATCTTCGCCGCGCTGAGTTACATGGTGGTGATCGCGATCGTGGTGCGACTGCGACCCAACGCGGCGGGAAACCTGCCGCCGGTGCCCATGGCGGCGCGTTGGCGCGCAATGGCCGACACCTGGTCGGTCGTGCTGATCTTCGCGATCGTCGTTGGCGGGATCTACGCTGGCATCTTCACGCCAACCGAGGGAGCGGCTGTTGGCGCGGTATCGACCGGCGTGCTCGCCTGGCGGCGAGGCAGCCTGAGTGCGGCGAGACTGCGCGAGGCACTCGAAGCAACGGCGGTAGGCACCGCAATGGTGTTCATGATTGTCTTGGGCGCGGGCGCGTACAACACCTTTCTCGCGCTCTCGATGCTGCCGCAGGAACTGGCCTCGTGGGTGGGAGCGCAGGGCTTCAGCCCCTACACCGTGCTGTGGGCCATTCTCATCTTCTACCTGATCTTCGGCTGCGTGATGGACTCGCTATCGATGATCCTGCTCACGATCCCGATCTTCTTTCCGATGTTCTCCGGGCTGGACTTCGGCCTCGCGCCGGAAGACGCGGCGATCTGGTTCGGCATCCTGGTGCTGATCGTGGTCGAGGTCGGGCTGATCACGCCCCCGGTCGGAATGAACCTTTTCGTCATTCGCGCGATGGCACCGGACATCCCGATGGCCGCCATGTACCGTGGTGTGTTGCCCTTTGTCATGGCAGACATCGTGCGTGTAACGCTGCTGGTGCTGTTCCCGCCGCTCGCACTGTTCGTCCTGAGATTTTCTTCCTGAACCGGGCGGCGCCGGCGTCGTGCATCGGCCCGCCGCGCCGCGATCACGACGTCTCGGTCGAAGTGCACGCTATCGACCTCGCGCGGGCGTTCTACCTGCTGATGAGGGCGCGCCGCCAAGGTGTGATCGTCAACATCATCGGCAACGACGGCGTGCGCGTCGTTGGTGTCTACCCCGGCCCAATGGCCACCGAACGGCTGGTCGGGCTGATGCGCAGGGAGGTCCTCACGCGCTACGGCGACGCGTCGCGCTCACGCGAGTTCGAATCGGGCTTTCCGTTCGCTCGAGCGGCGAGATGTTCTCGAGCTGCGGCGATCGCCTCAGACTCCATCCAGCACGCGCCAGCCCAGTCCGGGCGTGATCGCCCGCGCATCCTCCTCGCCGAGCGCAATCGGCGCCAATAGTCCGGTATCGATCGCCTCTCGTGTGAACTCGCGCAGCGTGCGTACGCGTGCGGCCGGCACGCCGCACGCGTTCAGGCGTTGCTCCAGGTCGACGGCCGACTGCTGCGCCATGCGCTTGACGAGCAGTTCGCGGAAGGACTGCGGGTCGCGCGCACGTGCGAAAGCGGGCCCACCATCGGCGGCGGGTTCGAGCAGCGCTGCGTCCTCTTCCGGCGGCACGCCAAGAACCTGCATCAGGCGCGCGACGTGCGCGGGGGTGTTGGCGCCGATCGCGAGCCATCCGTCGTGGCAGAGGAATGTGTCGGCAGCCGGGCTTCCGGAAAAGCCCTTGTTGCCGATGCGCGGGATCTCCTGATCGGAGGCGAGGGTCTCACAGGCGAAGGGGTACATGAGCTGAAGTGCGCTCGCCCACATGCTCACGTCGAGAAAGCACCCCTCTCCCGTGCGGTCACGCTCGCGAAGCGCCGTCACGATCGCGAGTGTGCCGATGATGCCGGCGGCCGCATCGACGACCGGAAAACCGGTCTTCACCGGCGGGTCGCCCTCCGTGCCGGCGAGCATGGTCATGCCGGTCAACGCCTGGATTACGTGGTCGTAGGCGCCGTACGGCGTGCGCGTCGGGTCGCTGTAGCCGTAGCCGGAGATCGCGCAATAGACGATTCCAGCGTTGACGGCCTTGACGTCCTTGTAGCCCAGACCCAGACGCTCGAGCACGCCGGGGCGGTAGTTGTCGACCATCACGTCGGCGTCGCGCGCAAGCGCAAGCACCTCGGCACGGCCGGCCTCCGAAGCGGCGTCGATCTCCCGCATGTGCTTGCCGGCGTTGAACGCGGCGAAGGCGCGCGCCCCCGAGGGGGTGCGCCGCATCACGTCGCCGCCGCCGGGCTTCTCGACTTTCGTGACCTCGGCACCCATCTGCGCAAGGTAGAAGGTTGCAAAAGGACCGGCGATCACGTGGCTGAAATCAAGCACACGCACGCCACGCAATGGTTGCGTGGGGCGACGGCCTGCGTCAGCAATCACTTGTTCACGCTCAGGTTGGCAGCCTTGACGATCTTGCCGAATTTCAGGGTCTCGGCTTCCATGAACTTCGTGAACTCGGCAGGGGAACTGCTGAGCGCGATCACG
>JAHEDO010000321.1 GCA_024641185.1 Burkholderiaceae bacterium
TTCGTCCCATGGCTACCGCCATCCGTCACTTCTCGCTCTCTCTCCAGTCGCCGCTTCTTCCGGCGACCGGCAGCCTGCTGCTCAGCCGGCTGCTACTGCGCCCCGCGCGCTAAATCCCCCTTACCCCCCATTTTTGCGTTGTACCGCCGCTTCCCCACGAGGGAGGCAGACCAAGGAGCATTCACATGGCCGAGAAACTGATCATCTTCGACACGACGCTTCGCGACGGCGAGCAGAGCCCTGGCGCCTCGATGACCAAGGAGGAGAAGCTGCGGATCGCCAAGCAGTTGGAGAAGCTGCGCGTGGACGTGATCGAGGCGGGCTTCGCGGCGTCTTCGAACGGCGACTACGAGGCGGTGAGGGCGATCGCGGGGGCGGTCAAGGAATCGATCGTCTGCTCGCTGGCGCGGGCGAACGACCGCGACATCCAGCGCGCGTTCGACGCGGTCGAGCCGGCGCCGCGCAAGCGCGTGCACACGTTCATCGCGACCTCGGCGCTGCACATGGAGAAGAAGCTCCGGATGACGCCCGAGCAGGTCCACGAGCAAGCCAGGCTCGCGGTGCGCTACGCGCGCAACCTGATCGACGACGTCGAGTTTTCGCCGGAGGACGGATATCGCTCGGACATGGACTTCCTTTGCCGCATTCTGGAGACGGCGATCAAGGAAGGCGCGACGACGATCAACGTGCCCGACACGGTCGGCTACGCCGTTCCCGAGCTGTACGGGCATTTCATGAAGACGCTGCGCGAGCGGATCCCGAATTCCGACAAGGCGGTCTGGAGCGTGCACTGCCACAACGACCTTGGGATGGCGGTCGCCAACTCGCTGGCCGGTGTCCACATCGGTGGCTGCCGCCAGGTGGAGTGCACGATCAACGGGCTCGGGGAGCGCGCCGGCAACACCTCGCTCGAAGAGGTGGTGATGGCGGTGAGGACTCGCAGAGACTTCTTCAAACTGGACGTGGGCGTCGACATCAGCCAGATCGTCCCGACGAGTCGCCTGGTGGCGGGCATCACCGGGTTCGTCGTCCAGCCGAACAAGGCCGTGGTCGGCGCGAACGCCTTTGCGCATGCCTCCGGCATCCACCAGGACGGGGTGCTCAAGGCGCGCGACACCTACGAGATCATGAAGGCCGAGGACGTGGGCTGGAGCGCCAACAAGATCGTGCTCGGCAAGCTTTCCGGACGCAATGCGTTCAAGCAGAGACTCCAGGAACTCGGGATCGAGCTCGAATCCGAGGTGGAGGTGAACGCGGCGTTTCAGCGTTTCAAGGATCTCGCCGACCGGAAATCCGACATTTTCGACGAGGACATCCACGCGCTTGTATCGGACCAGGGGGTTCACCACGACTCCGACGAGCAGTACCAGCTGGTCTCGATGGCGCAGCACTCCGAAACCGGAGAGATGCCCCACGCCAGCGTCACGATGATCATCGACGGCAAGGAAGCGACCAGCGAGTCGGACGGCAACGGCCCGGTCGACGCGACGCTCAAGGCGATCGAGGCCAAGGCGAATTCCGGGGCGGAACTGCTGCTCTATTCGGTCAATGCGATCACGACCGGCACCGAGTCGCAGGGCGAAGTCACCGTGCGCCTGGCCAAGGCCGGGCGGATCGTGAACGGGGTCGGCGCCGACCCGGACATCGTGGTCGCGTCGGCCAAGGCCTACCTGAACGCTTTGAACCGGCTGCAGAGCCGGGCACGGGTCAATCCGCAGACAGGGACGCCCTGAGGCGGTTTCGGCGCTTCGGCGCGCCCCCCTGCCCGAGGGCCCTGAGCGGGCGAGCGCTGCGAATGCCCCGAACGATCCGGGCGGGTGCCGGCTGCCGAACGATCCGGGCGGGTGCCGGCTGCGAGGAAACTCGCAGCACGGCTGGCCCGTCGTTCCGTTTTCAGATATAATTCACAGGTTGTGCTGACCGCCTACCGCGACGGCGCAGCGATTTCAACCAGGCACGGCCCGCATCCCGGCGGCGCCGCAAGTGAAGGAAAGGGACATCATGGCAGTTGCAGACATCAACAAGGCGAAGATCCTCGCCGATTTCCAGCGGGCAAAGAACGACACCGGCTCCCCCGAGGTGCAGGTTGCGCTTCTCACCGCTCGGATCAACGACCTCACCGGTCACTTCAAGACGCACGTCAAGGACCATCATTCGCGACGCGGCCTGCTCAGGATGGTCAGCCGGCGGCGCAAGCTGCTCGACTACCTGAAGGGAACGAATCCCGGCAGCTACAAGGGCCTGATCGAGAAGCTGGGGCTGCGCAGCTGATCGCTGCGCAATGGGATCGACGACGAGTTCAAAAAGCCCGCAAGTCATCGGCTTGCGGGCTTTTTGCTTTGTCGACGAATGTTTGTCGGCGAACCGCGCCGCCTGGCTGAATGCGCGGGCAATGTTGAAAGGAAAGTAATCAGTGTTTGATATCGCAAAGAAGACATTTACCTGGGGCAAGCACACGGTCACGATGGAGACCGGCGAGATCGCGCGCCAGGCCACCGGGGCCGTCATCGTCAACATGGACGACACCGTGGTGCTCGCCACCGTGGTCGCGGCCCGCAACCAGAAGCCAGGCCAGGACTGGTTCCCGCTCACCGTCGACTACGTCGAGAAGTTCTACGCAGCCGGCCGCATCCCGGGCGGCTTCTTCAAGCGCGAGGGGCGCCCGACCGAGCGCGAGATCCTGATCTGTCGGCTGATCGATCGCCCGATCCGTCCGCTGTTCCCCGACGGTTTCTACAATGAGGTGCAGGTCATCGTCCAGGTGATGTCCAGCAACCCCGAGGTCGATTCCGACATCCCCGCGATGCTCGCCGCGTCGGCGGCCCTTGCCATCTCCGGGGTCCCGTTCAACGGCCCGATCGGCGCGGCGCGTGTCGGCTACATCGACGGGC
>JAHEDO010000322.1 GCA_024641185.1 Burkholderiaceae bacterium
TGATCGCGAGTAGCCCGGCGACCAGCGCCATCAGGAGCAAGGGGGCGGCCGCCGCGAGGCCGAAGTCGATCGACATGCCGACCGCGATGAAGAACAGGCCGAGCAGCAGCCCCTTGAACGGCGCGATGTCGGACTCCAGCGCGTGGCGGTACTCGGAGCTCGCCAGCAGCACCCCGGCGAGGAACGCGCCCAGCGCCATCGACAGTCCTGCCATGGACATGAGCTGCGCGATCCCGATCACCAGCAGCAGCGCGAAGGCGGTGAAGATTTCGCGGACCTGCGCGAGCGCGATCAGGCGCATCAGCGGGCGCGTCAGGAAGCGTCCGATCAGGATCACGCCGGCGATCGCTGCAAAGGCCTTGCCGGTGGCCATCCAGCCGGGCTCTCCGGCCGGGCCTGCCGCGCCCAGCAGCGGCACCAGTGCGATCAGCGGAATCGCCGCGATGTCCTGGAACAGCAGTATCGCGAAGCCCGCCTTGCCGACCGGGGCGCCGAGCAGGTTGCGCTCGCTCATCGTCTGCACCGCGATCGCGGTCGACGACATCGCCAGCGCCATGCCCGCCGCGAGCGCCGCCTGCCAGGCCAGCCCGACGGCCAGCAGCGCCGCCGCGAGCAGACCGCCGCAGGCGAGCATCTGCACGCCCCCGCCGCCGAACACCGGGCCGCGCATCTGCCACAGACGCCTCGCGTCGAGCTCGAGCCCGATCAGGAAGAGCATCAGCACGACCCCGAACTCGGAAAAGTGCAGGATCGACTCGACGTCGCTGACGAAGCCCGCGCCCCAGGGGCCGATGAGGCAGCCGGCGAGCAGGTAGCCCAGCACCGACCCCAGCCCCAGGCGTTTGGCGATCGGCACGCAGACCACGGCCGCGCCGAGGTAGACGATGGCGTCGCGCAGGATCGAGGCTTCAGCCATGGCCGTCGAGGTAGCGTTGCAGTCGGGCGCGATAGTCGGCGGCCCGCGCTCTGGGTGCGCGGGCGTCCTGGGCGTGGGCCCCGTGCGTGATCAGCGGCTCGAGCCAGTGCATTCCGCAGAAACGGGCCGTCTGCTCGATCGGCGGCACGAATGCGGAGAACGGGTGCCCGTGCTCCCCGGCCGCGGTGTAAGCGTCGGCAGACGCACCGGTCGTCGCGACCCACAGGCAATCCTTGCCGGCCAGCGCGTGCTGGGCTTCGCCGTAGGCCCAACCACGCCCGAGCACTTCCTCGAACCAGAGCTGGAGCAGGGCCGGAACGCTGTACCAGTAGAGCGGGTGCTGCCACACGACCAGACGCGCCTGCTCGAGCAGCCTGCGCTCGGCTTCGACGTCGATCGAGAAGTCCGGATAGAGGTCGTAGAGCGACTGCACGCGCAGGCCGTCGAGGTCGCGCACCGCGTCCAGCAGCAGGCGATTGGCGATCGAGCGGCCCGGATGCGGGTGCGCGTAGACGATCAGGACCGCTGCGGCGGCGTCACCGTCCCGAGTTCCATCCTGCACATGCGAAAGGACCATCCGCTTGCCAGTCTCCAGCGCCGCCGCGCCTGTTCATCGACGCGATTCTCGCACCGACCCGGATGACCCTGCCGCCGACGCGCCCGTGCGCGCTGATTCGGGCAAGATGACAACCGGTCGCGGACTGCGGCCCGACCGGCACGTCCCCGAATGCCTTCGATCCCACCGCCCGACGGCGGACGCCTGATCTCGCGCCTTTTCCCCGGCCTGGCGGAACCTTTGGTCCGACGCTATTTCGTCGGTCAATCGGTGTCGGTGCTGGGCAGCTGGATCCAGAACATCACGCTGAACCTGCTCGGCTGGCAGCTGACCCAGTCGCCCGCGCTGCTGGGCGTGCTGAACTTCGTGCTGTTCGGGCCGGCGGTGCTGGTGACGCCGCTGGCCGGACCGCGGGTGCACCCGGGAAACGCGCGAGCGCTGACCCTGGTCACCGTGGGCGGCTCGTTGCTGGTTTCATCGGCGCTCGCGGTGCTCAGTGCGAGCGCATTGATGACGGTGGCGCTGATGATCGGGCTCGCACTGGCCCGGGGAGTCTTCGCCGGCCTCGAGGTGCCTGCGCGCCAGGTGCTGCTCACCACCGCCGTCACCGACCGAACGCGCATCGCCAACGCGGTAGCGATGAACACGGTGGCCTACAACACCGCGCGCATGATCGGTCCGGCGATTGCTGCCGCGATCTTCGCGACGATCGGGCCGACCGCCGGGTTCGCGGCCACCGCCATGGCGCTGGCAGTGATGTTCGTGAACGTGATCAAGCTGCCGCGCGGCTCGGGTGCGGAGCGTGAGGCGCACCCCTCCGACCTGCGCCAGGGCCTGCGCGGCGCCCTCGACTATGTGCGCCGCGACCGGCTCGCGCGCCTGTTTCTGCCCGTGTCGACCTGCCTCGCGCTGCTGGGCAGTTCCTACCAGACGCTGGTGCCCGTGCTCGCCGACCATGTGTACGGCAGCGCTCCGAAGTGGACCGGTTTCTTCTACGCGGCGGCCGGCGCCGGTTCGACGGTGGCCGCGCTGCTGCTGTCGTCGCGCTTCCTCTTCCCCGCGTCCCGTCGGCTCCAGGTGCTCACGCCGTGGACCGTTGTGATCGCGCTCGTCGGGCTGGGCACGACCAGCGCGCCGGCGGTCGCGCTCGTCTGCTTCGCTGTCCTGGGATTTTCGTTGACCTTCACCGGTCCCGGTACGAACGCGAAGCTGCAGCAGCACGCACCGCCCGCCCTGCGCGGTGCGCTGGTCGGGCTGTACGCGGTGTCGTTCACCGGCGCGATCCCCCTGGGCAATCTGATGGTCGGCACGCTCGCGCAGTGGCTCTCGGTGCAGGGCAGCTTTCTCGCGATGGCCGGAACGCTCACGGTGCTGCTGTCACTGCTCTTCGTCCCCCGATGGATCGCCCAGGGGA
>JAHEDO010000106.1 GCA_024641185.1 Burkholderiaceae bacterium
GTCGTCGCGGCCTGGTAGGCCCCGATCAGATCGCGGGCAGCGAAGATCCGTCGGTCAGGCGCCCGTCGACGATCTCCACTTGCCGGTCACATCGCTGCGCGAGCCGCGGATCGTGCGTGACGATCAGGCAGGCCGACCCGAAGTCGTGATTGAACTCGCGCAGCAGCGCGAACACGTCGTCGGCGCTGTGCGTGTCGAGATTGCCCGTCGGTTCGTCCGCGAGGATCAGGCGCGGAGACATCGACAGTGCCCGCGCGATCGCGACCCGCTGCTGCATGCCGCCCGACAATTGCGACGGGCGCTTGTACTCCGCGCCGCGCAGGCCGACCCGGCGAAGCAGTTCCACGGCGGCCGCCTGCGCGCCGTCGTCGGCGGCGCCGCGCTCGATGATTCGCGGCATCATCACGTTCTCCAGCGCGGTGAACCCCGGAAGCAGGTGGTGGAACTGGAAGACGAAGCCGATCGTGCGACCGCGCAGTTCGGTCAGGTCCGACTCGGCGAGCACCGACGTGTCGCGGCCGTCGATCTCGAGCCGCCCGGTCGTCGGCCGCTCGAGCAGGCCCACGATGTTCAGCAAGGTGCTCTTGCCCGAGCCCGAAGGCCCGGTGAGCGCCGCGAACTCCCCCTGCCCGATGCGCAGGTCGATGCCGTGCAACACCTCGGCCTCGACCGGCGTACCGATGCCGTAGGACTTGCGGATTGCGGCGAGTTCGACGATGGCAGCCATCGGCATCACATCTTGATCGCCTGCACCGGGTCCATCCGCGCCGCGCGGCGCGCGGGAAGCGCGGCCGCCAGCAGGCCGACCACGATCGCCAGCGCGCACACGCGCAGTATCAGTGCGCCGTCCAGGTCCGCGGTGAACAGGCGCGTGCCGTCGGCGTTGCGGTACACGTTCGAGAAGAAGTGCAGCAGCCCGTCCGCCAGACCCGCGCCCAATGCCGAACCGACCAGCCCGTAGATCGCGCCCTGCAGCAGGAACACGGTCATGATGCGCCCCGGACTCGCGCCCATCGCGCGCAGGATTCCGATCTCCCGCTGCTTCTGCACCACCGACACCACCAGCACGCTCGCGATGCCGACTGCGACGATCACCACCACGAACGACCGGATCAGCGAGTTCGACACGCTCTGGTTGCGCAGCGCCGAGAGCAGCTGCGCGTTGGTCTGCATCCAGCTGTCGACGGTGAGCCCGGTCTGCGCACGCAGCCGGTCGGCGACGCGATCGGCGGCGAAGATGTCGACGACCTTCAGGTCGATGTTCGACACGCCGCCGGGCAGCGCGAGCAGCGACTGCGCGAGCTTGATCGTGGTGAACAGCCACCGCCGGTTCAGATCGCGGTTGCCGATGTCGAACACGCCGACGATCGTGAGGACTTCGTCGCGCCCCTCCGCCGTCGTCACCCGGAGCTTGTCGCCGAGCGTCACGCCGAGGTCCCCGGCCAGTTCGATACCGATCACGGTATCGGTCCCGGCGACGGCGAAGCGCCCCCGCAGCATGTAACGGTCCATGTCGACGATCCGCCTGTAGCGCTCGGCGTCCACGCCGAGCAGGGCGATCGCCTTGTTCGTGGTGCCCCGGATCGCGAAGCCCGCGCCGGACACCACCGGCGAGACCGCGATCACGCCCGGCTGACCGGCGGCCAGCCGCGTGACCGCCTCCCACTGGTCGACCGAGCGCGGGCGCTGGGCGCGCGGCTGCACGATTGCGGCCGTCTCACCGGGCGGCAGCATCGTTCGGTTCACTTCCTCCGGAGGCCGCAGGACCACGTGCGCCTGGCTCCCGAGGGTGCGCTCGACGATCGACGCCTGCAGCTGCGTGATCAGGGTCGTCAGAAAGATGATGACCGCGACGCCGCCGGTCACGCCGGCGAGGATCAGCACCGTCTGCAGGCGACCCTCTCGCAGGTAACGCAGCGCGACGAGCCACTCGAAGGGCAGACGCAGCCGCGTCATCGTGATGCCTTCGCCGCCCCGGGAGTCCGGAGCCTGTCGCCGGTCATGCGCGGCACCCGGTCAGTTGGTGAAGCCCGGAATCGGCTGGGCGTTGCCCTTGGCCTGCGCAGAGGTGCGGGGACGAACCCTGTCGCCCGCCACCGCCTGCGAGGCAGGCGTGATCACCTGCTCGCCCTCCTGCAGCCCCTTCGCGACCTCGACGGTACCCACACCGTGCAGCCCGAGCTCGACCGGCACCGACGCCGCGCGCCCGTCCCGGATCACCAGCACCGACGGCGCGTCGCTGTCGGCATTACGCAGCAGGTCGGCGGGCAGCCTGAGCGCGGACTCCCGCCGACCGACGATCATTTCCACCGAAACCGTCATGTCGGGGCGAAGGAAGTCCGGCGGCTCGTCGACCACCAGTCGGACTTCGACCGTCCCGCGTTGCGCGTCGATCCCCGGCGCGACGTAGTAGACGCGCGCCTCGAAGAGCCGACGCGGAAAGGCGTCGGTGACCGCCTGCGCGCGCAAGCCCGGCTTGAGTTCGCGCAGGTTCTTCTCGTCGAGTGTCGCGATGATCCGCGTTTCACCCTGCTGCGCGAGCGAGAGCAGCGACCTGCCGACCTGCGCGGTGTCGCCGGGCTCGGCAGAGCGGGTCAGGACCACGGCCTGCGCGGGCGCGGTAAGCGCGAGCAGTTCCAGTCGCGCCTGCGCGGCGGCGACGTTCGAGCGCGCCTGGGACAGCCGGGAACGCGCGAGTTCGACCTCGATGCCGCCGTCGCGCACGCCTTCGGCCTGGGCGCGCGCCGCGAGCACGGCCGCGCGCGTCGTCGCGAGCGCGCGCTCGGCGTCGTCCGCCTTGGCCTGCGACACGTATTTGCGCGCGAGCAGATCGCGCGTCCGATCGAGTTCACGCTGCGCCAGTTCGAGGTTCGCCTGCGCCTGGGCGAGCTGCTGCTCGGCGACGGGCCGTTGCACCTGCGCGATCTGCCGGATCCTGTCGGTCGCCTCGGCGAGCGCGGCGCGCGCCGCGGCGAGTGTGGCCGTCGCCTCCTCGCTGCGCAGCTGCACGAGCAACTGGCCCGGGTGCACCCGGTCGCCCTCCCGCACCGCGATGCCTTCGATGCGTGCGGCCAGCTGGCTCGATATCTCGATGCGTGCCGGCGTGGCGACCCGCCCGGTCGCGACGATGCTCTGCACCAGCGGGCCTCGCTCGACAGCTACCACATCGACCACCCTGGCGCGGGGCACGAAGTAGAACGCCAGCCCCGCCACGAGTGCGCCCGCGAGCAACAGCAGCGGCCACCGGCGTTTCAGCACCGCTGGCGGCCGAAGAACGGATACGACGGATCGGAGTAGCCCGGAGTGGACGGGTGGCCGGGCGCGACCAGCGAATTGACCAGCGCCTCGTCCTCGTCGCTCCAGACGAAGTCGACGGCGGGAAAGTAGTCGTCCCACTGTGCCAGCGTCTTGGGCCCGGCGATCACCGAGCTCACGATGCGGTTCGCCAGCAGCCAGGCGACCGCGAACTGCAGCAGCGTGATCCCGCGCCGTTCGGCGTGCCGCCCGAGCGTCTGGGCGATCTCCAGGGACTCTTCGCGCCATTCGGTCTGCATGAAGCGGCGGTCTTCGCGCGCCGCCCGGCTGCCCTCGGCCGGCGCCTGCCCCGGCCGGTACTTGCCCGTCAGCACGCCGCGCGCCACCGGACTGTAGGGAGCGACGCCCAGTCCGTAGCTGTCGCAGGCGGGAAGGATCTCGACCTCGGGCACGCGATTGAGCAGGTTGTAATAGGGCTGGCAGATCACAGGTCGAGCCATTCCGATCGCGTCGCACAGGCGCACCACCTCCGCGATGCGCCAGCCGCGGAAGTTCGACAAGCCTAGATACCGGATCTTGCCCGCGCGGACCAGGTCGTCGACGGCGCGCATCGCCTCGTCGAGGTTTTCGTCCTCGAAGTCCCGGTGCAGGTACCAGATGTCGATGTAGTCGGTGCCCAGCCGCGCGAGACTCGCCTCGGCCGCCCGGATCAGCCACTTGCGCGACAAGCGGCGCTCGTTCTGGCGCTCCGACATCTGGTTGCCGACCTTGGTGGCGAGCACCCAGTCGTCACGGTCGCGCCCGATCAGCGGACCGAGCATCCGCTCCGACGCCCCGGTCGTGTAGACGTCGGCGGTGTCGACGAAATTGATCCCGCGATCACGCGCCCGATCGAGGATGGCCGCGGCCTGCGCCCCGTCCGTCTGGTCGCCGAACATCATTGTTCCGAGGCACAGCTCGGAGACCCGCAGGTTGCTGCGGCCCAGTCGACGATACTTCATTGCTCGCGGTCTCCATCATCCGAAGACCGCAAACATAGCAGGCAAGCCGGGCGACGTCAGCCGAGGTGGTCGCGCATCCGCTCGCTGAGCCGCTTTCGGGCCCGATGCAGGCGCACCCAGCAGTTGGCCTCGGTGATCCCGAGGCGCCGGCAGACTTCCGCCGTCGGCAGACCCTCGATCACCTGGAGCACGAAGACCTCGCGCAGGGTGTCTGGCAACGCGTCGATCTCCCGGGCGAGTTCTGCGCGCATCCGGCGCTGCCCGACCTCGTTGACCGGATCCCTCTGCTCGGAGGCCGCGACCGCCGCCAGCACCTCGGCCGGCGACTCGTCCACCGCTCCCTCCTCGCCGAACCGATCGGCTCCGGAGCGGCGAACATATCGCGACTCGCGACGGAAGACGTCCTGGATCTTGTGGTTCAGAATGCCGATGAGCCAGGTCCGGAGCGCCGAACGGCCCTGGAAGCTCTCTTTGCTCGAAAGCGCGGCCACCAAGGCGTCCTGGACGGCGTCTTCGGCGAGGTCCTCGTCGCGAATCTTGCGGCGCGCGAACCTCAGCATGGCGCTTCGGTGGGCCGAGAAGTCGATCTGGCCCGCGGAACCCAGCGGGGACATCATGGACGGGGCGAACGCTGCAGTCGTCATGCGGATCCTCAGTGCAGGGATGGTTTCGATGCGTTGCAGTGTGCCGACGCAGTTTTTCAGCCGGGTCACGCGAAGATCACGAATTGATAACGAATCGCAACGAATTGCTCGCGACGCTCTTCTGCGGGGCGCGCTTTGCTATTCTGAGCGGCATCATGGAACGCAAGATCCTAGTCGTCGAAGACCAGCGGGACATCGCAGATCTGATCGCGATGCACCTGCGCGACCTGGGTCACCAGGTGGACTGCGTGCACGACGGCGGTCAGGCGCTGGAGGTGGCCCGCGACAGTCGCTACGACCTCCTGGTGCTGGACGTCATGCTGCCGGTGCGTGACGGGCTCGACGTGCTGCGGGCGCTGAGGATGGACCGGGTGGACACGCCGGTGCTGATGCTCACCGCGCGCTCCTCCGAGATCGATCGCGTGCTCGGGCTCGAACTCGGCGCCGACGACTACCTGACCAAGCCCTTCTCGATCCCCGAGCTCCAGGCGCGGGTCAAGGCGATATTTCGGCGAATCGACCGCCAGGCGTCTGGAGAGGCGTCCGAGGGCGCCGACGAGCGAATGACCGTCGGCGAGCTGGACATCGATTGTGCGAGCCGCGAGGCCCGTCTGCGCGGCCGGCCGGTCCCGCTGACCGCCAAGGAGTTCGAGCTGCTCGCGCATTTCGCGCGCAACCCCGGCCGGGCGTTCACACGGATGCAGTTGCTCGACGCCGTCTGGGGGACGAGCTTCGAAGGCTACGAGCACAACGTCAACACCCACATCAACCGGCTGCGCAGCAAGATCGAGACCGATCCGGCCAACCCCCGCTACGTGCTGACGGTGCGCGGCGTGGGCTATCGCTTCACGGACCAGCGATGAGATCGCTTCGCTTCCGGGTGCTGGCGCTGGTCGCGGGGTTCGGCTTCGTGATGGCGGTGCTGCTCGCGTCGATCATGTTCCAGTCGGTCCGCGGCTACTACATGGATCTGATGTACGAGAAGACCGCCGGCTTCGTGCAGCGCGTCGCGGAGATGCACCCGGAGATCTGGCAGGCCTACCAGGGGGATCCCGAGGCCTTCGGCGCGCAGCTGCGGGCGTTCACGCTGTATTCGCCGAATACCGGCCTGTACCTGCTCGACAACGAGGGGCGGGTGCTGGCTACCGCGGGCGAGAACCGGAGCTCCTGGAGCAACTACCGGGTCGACCTGGCGCCGGTCACGCAGGGGCTGGCACGCAACCCGGTCGCGCCGATCGTCTCCGACGACCCGGACCGCGAAGGGCACAAGTGCCTGGTGGCGGCACAACCGGTGATGTCGGGGGGCGAGCAGGTCGGGTGGCTCTACGTCGTGTCGCGCGCTTCCGACCTCGACGGCGTCGCGCCAGGGCTGCTCAAGAGCTACGCGGTGCGAACCGCGGTCACGGTGAGCCTGATGACGCTGGCCATCGGCGTGCTGCTGACGATCGCGATGATCACACTGCTCACCCGCCCTCTGATCGGCCTGACCCGCGTGGTGGAGCGCGTCAAGGATTCCGGATTCGCCGAGGACCTGTGCGGTTCGATGGTGCCCAATTGCGGGCGCGACGACGAGATCGGCCGGTTGAGCCGCACGTTCCGCGACACTTTCGAGCGGCTGCGGCTGGAGATGCACAGAGTCCAGCAGACGGACGCCAGGCGTCGCGAGATGGTCGCAAGCGTCTCGCACGACCTGCGCACCCCCCTCACAGCGCTGATCGGTCAGCTGGACACGATCAGGATAAAGGCCGACGTGCTCAGCAGCGACGAGCAGCGCGAGCTCTTCGTGCGGGCATCGCAGAACGCCCAGCACCTGAAGCGGCTGACCGATGCGCTCGCCGAACTGGCGCGCCTCGACAGCCCCGACTTCGAGACGCATCCGGAGCCGATCGCGATCGGCGAACTGGTCGACGACGTCGTCCAGCGCTTCGCGGCGAGGGCGGCCACCGCAGGGCTGGAGCTTTCGCTGGACTACCCCGACGGACTGCCGCTGACCAGTGTCGACGCGGCGCTGATCGAGCGCGCGCTGTCGAACCTGCTCGACAACGCGCTGCGCGTCACGCCCTCCGGCGGCAAGGTGCAGGTCAGCGTGGTGCGCGACGACAGCGGCATGCGCGTCGAGGTGGCCGACACCGGCCCCGGCGTGGCGCCCGAGGACCAGGCGCGCGTCTTCGATCGCTTCTACCAGGCCAGCCGCCACCGCGAGCAGCGCGGCACCGCCGGGCTGGGCCTGGCGATCGTCAAGCGCGTCGCCGAACTGCACGGCGGGCAGGCCGGACTGCGCTCCCGACCCGGACAGGGGTCGACCTTCTTCATCGCGCTGCCCCAGGGCGCCTGAACCGGCAGGCCAGCGCATTGCGCCGGCCCCGCCGAATATAATGTCAGGTTACGTCAACCTGCCGTGCCCGCTTCGCGGGCCAGACCTCCGATGAGTCAAGTCAAAAAAGTGGTGCTCGCCTATTCCGGCGGGCTGGATACCTCCGTGATCCTGAAATGGCTTCAGGACGTCTACAAGTGCGAGGTCATCACCTTCACCGCCGACATCGGCCAGGGCGAAGAGCTCGAGCCCGCGCGCGCCAAGGCCAAGGCGGCTGGCGTAAAAAGCATCTACATCGACGACCTGCGCGAGGAGTTCGTGCGCGACTTCGTGTTCCCGATGTTCCGGGCGAACACGGTCTACGAGGGCGAGTACCTTCTCGGCACCTCGATCGCGCGCCCGCTGATCGCCAAGCGGCTGGTGGAGATCGCCCGCAGGGAGAAGGCCGACGCGATCTCGCACGGCGCCACCGGCAAGGGCAACGATCAGGTGCGCTTCGAGCTGGGCGCCTATGCGCTGATGCCCAATGTCCGCATCATCGCGCCCTGGCGCGAATGGGATCTCACCTCGCGCGAGAAGCTGCTCGCGTACGCCGACAAACACCGGATCCCGGTCGACTTCAAGAAACGCAAGGGCGAGTCGCCGTTCTCGATGGACGCGAACCTGCTGCACATCTCCTACGAAGGGGGCATCCTCGAAGATCCGAACGCCGCCCCGCCCGAGAAGGGCATGTGGCGCCTGACGGTGTCGCCGGAGAAGGCGCCGAGCACGCCCGAGATGGTCGAGCTCGAGTTCGAGCGCGGCGACCTGGTCGCGATCAACGGGCAGCGGATGAAGGCGCACGAGCTGCTCGCGGAGTTGAACAGGCTCGGCGGCAAGCACGGGGTCGGACGCCTCGACCTCGTCGAGAACCGCTACGTCGGCATGAAGTCGCGCGGCTGCTACGAGACGCCGGGCGGCACGATCCTGCTGCGCGCGCACCGCGCGATCGAGTCGCTCACGCTCGACCGGGAGGTCGCGCACCTGAAGGACGACCTGATGCCGCGCTACGCGAGCCTCGTCTACAACGGCTACTGGTGGTCGCCCGAGCGGGAGGCGCTGCAGGTGCTGATCGACCACACCCAGCACACGGTCAACGGAACGGTCACCCTGAAGCTGTTCAAGGGCAACGTGATCGTCACCGGGCGCAAGTCGGCGGACTCGCTGTTCGACGCCAAGATCGTGACCTTCGAGGAGGACGAGGGCGCCTACGACCAGGCCGATGCCGGGGGCTTCATCAAGCTGAACGCGCTGCGCATGCGGATCGCGGCGACCAAGGCCAGCGCGGCGAAGGCGGCGCGGCGCGCGGGCAAGTCGGCACCGGCGGGCAAGTCGGCACCGGCGGGCAAGTCGGCACCGGCGGGCAAGTCAGCACCGACGGGCAAGTCAGCGAAGGCAGGCCGACGCTGAGGTCGCTGGGCCGAGCCCGCCACGCCGAGGCCAGCGCCGGGGCAGCACGCAGCCCGCCGTGCCCGGCGCAGTCGACGCGCTCGGGACTCGGCGCAGATCGTCCGATATGCCGCTGATCACCGTCCACGGTGCACACCTGGCCTTCGGCCACGTGCCGCTGCTCGACGGTGTGGATCTCGCGATCGAGCGCGGCGAGCGGGTGGCGCTGATCGGGCGCAACGGCACCGGCAAGTCCTCTCTGCTCAAGGCCATCGCCGGCCAGATCGCGTTCGACGACGGCCAGCTGGTGCGCGAGGCGGGCGCGACGCTCGCGTATGTGGCGCAAGAGCCCGTCCTGGAACCGGAGCACAGCGTGTTCGACGCGGTCGCGACGGGGCTGTCGGAGGACGTCGCGACGATCGTCGAGTACGAGCGGCTGGCGAGCGCGCTCGCGCACGGCGACGAGGCCGCCGGAACGCTCGAACGGATGTCTCAGCTGCAGCACCGGCTGGATTCGAGCGGCGCCTGGGCGCTGACGCACCGGATCGAGCGCGTGCTCAGCCGGCTCGGTCTGGACGGTGAAGCCCGCGTCGGGACGCTGTCGGGCGGCACCCGCAAGCGGGTCGCCCTGGCGCGAGCCCTCGTGACCGAGCCCGATCTGCTGCTGCTCGACGAACCGACGAACCACCTGGACATCGATTCGATCGCCTGGCTCGAGGAACTTCTGGTCGGGTTTCGGGGCGCGGTGATCGTGGTGACGCACGACCGCCGCTTCCTGGACCGCGTCGCGACCCGCGTCGTCGAGCTCGATCGCGGCACGCTGCGCTCCTACCCGGGCGACTTCGCCGCCTACCAGCAGCGCAAGGCCGAGCAGCTCGACGCGGAATCGCAGGAGCAGGCGCGCTTCGACAAGATGCTGGCGCAGGAAGAGGTCTGGATCCGGAAGGGTGTGGAGGCCCGCCGCACCCGCAACGAGGGCCGGGTCCGCCGGCTGGAAGCGCTCAGGCGTGAGCGCGCCGCCCGGCGCGAGCGCCTGGGCCGGGTCGAGCTCGCGATCGACACCGGCGAGCGCTCGGGCAAGATGGTGGCCGAGCTGATCGACGTCAGCAAGGCCTGGGACGACCGGCCCGTGGTGCGTGACTTCAGCACGATCATCCAGCGCGGGGACCGCGTGGGCCTGATCGGACCGAACGGGGCGGGCAAGACGACGCTGCTGAAGCTGATCCTGGGCGAGATCCCGCCGGATTCCGGCCAGGTGAGGCTCGGCACCAACCGGGAAGTCGCCTATTTCGACCAGCTGCGCGCACAGTTGGACGACGAGGCGACGCTCGCCGAGACCATCAGCCCCGGATCGGAGTGGGTCGAGATCGGCACCCAGCGCACGCACGTGATGAGCTACCTCGGGCGCTTCCTGTTCGCGCCGGAACGCGCGCGCTCCCCGGTGCGCACGCTCTCGGGCGGCGAGCGCAACCGGCTGCTGCTGGCGCGGCTGTTCGCGCGGCCGGCGAACCTGCTGGTGCTCGACGAGCCCACCAACGACCTGGACATCGACACACTGGAACTGCTCGAGGAACTGCTCGACGACTATCCGGGCACGGTGCTGCTGGTCAGCCACGACCGCGACTTCCTCGACCGCACCGTGACCAGCGTCATTGCCGGCGGCGCCCGCAAGGGCGAATGG
>JAHEDO010000323.1 GCA_024641185.1 Burkholderiaceae bacterium
CGTGCTCCTGTCCAACCAGCGACTCGAAGTCGCGTGGCCGCCACTTCCTGGCCAGCACCTGATGCGTCATGGGTCGTCGGTATTCGCTCGGGGTGATACGCGTCGCCGCTCCGCGATCGGCGGACGGCCAGACATGGGGCGAGCCGGGACCCCGGCACTCACGACTAAAGGCTGTGGCTGCTTCCTTCCGGACCTGACCAGATTCACCACGCCGCAATGCGGGGGGGCCCGCCCGGGGTCGATTCTATCAGCCGTCACGCAGGCGGCGCCCGAAACGGCATCCGGACAAGCCGGACGGTGCCGGATTTTGGATTCGTGCGCGCACGCGCCGACCCGGTGTGGTATTTTCGTGGCATACAAACGTACTCCAAACCCGTATTCCACTACTTCAACCGACAGACACGACGATGAAACACGTTACCGATGCGTCCTTCGAGCAGGACGTCCTGAAAGCCGACGCACCGGTTCTGGTCGATTTCTGGGCCGAGTGGTGCGGACCGTGCAAGATGATCGCGCCGATCCTGGAAGAAGTTGACCGCGACTACGCCGGCAGGCTGCAGGTGAGCAAGCTCAACGTCGACGACAACCAGGCCATGCCGGCGCGCTACGGCGTGAGGGGTATCCCGACCCTGATGCTGTTCAAGAACGGGGCTTTGGTGGCGACCAAGGTCGGCGCGCTGTCCAAGTCCCAACTCACGCTCTTTCTGGACAGCCATCTCTGATTCGTTGTAACCTCCCGGCACGCGTTCAAGCGCTGCCGTTTCCGACGCCCACCCACCGGTGAGCGTCGGCGTCCAGTGGGCCGGTCCGGCCCGACGCCCCGAGCCCCGAGTCCCGAGCAACACTCTGGCCGATCGCCACGGGGCCCGTGCAGTGCGCGCCGCATCCACTTCCAGTCTTTCCAGCTGAACGAGACCGACCGGCTCCTTTTCCCGATTCCACGTTCCCCGCGGGGAGTTTGAACCCATGCACCTCTCAGAACTCAAGGCGCTGCACGTCTCGGCGCTGATCGAAATGGCCACGACGCTGGAGATCGAGAATCCCCAGCGAATGCGCAAGCAGGAGCTGATGTTCGCGATCCTCAAGCGCAAGGCCAAGACCGGCGAGACCATCTTCGGCGATGGCTGCCTCGAAGTGCTACCCGACGGCTTCGGATTCCTGCGCTCGCCCGAGACTTCCTACCTGGCGAGCACCGACGACATCTACATCTCGCCCTCGCAGATCCGTCGCTTCAACCTGCACACCGGTGACTCGATCGAGGGCGAGGTGCGCACGCCCAAGGACGGCGAACGCTACTTCGCACTGGTCAAGGTCGACAAGATCAACGGCGAAACGCCCGAGGCGAGCAAGCACAAGATCCTGTTCGAGAACCTCACGCCGCTGCACCCGACCAAGGTGATGACGCTCGAGCGCGACATCAAGGCCGAGGAGAACATCACCGGGCGGATCATCGACATGATCGCGCCCATCGGCAAGGGCCAGCGCGGGTTGATCGTGGCGCCGCCGAAAGCCGGCAAGACGGTGCTGATGCAGCACATCGCGCACGCGATCACCACCAACCACCCCGACGTGACGCTGATCGTGCTTCTGATCGACGAGCGCCCCGAGGAGGTCACCGAGATGAGCCGCTCGGTGCGCGGCGAGGTGGTCGCTTCCACCTTCGACGAGCCGGCCACGCGCCACGTGCAGGTGGCCGAAATGGTGATCGAGAAGGCCAAGCGGCTGGTCGAGCACAAGCGCGACGTGGTGATCCTGCTCGATTCGATCACCCGACTGGCGCGCGCCTACAACACCGTGGTGCCGGCCTCGGGCAAGGTGCTCACCGGGGGCGTCGACGCCAACGCGCTGCAGCGCCCGAAGCGCTTCTTCGGCGCGGCGCGCAACGTCGAGGAAGGCGGTTCGCTCACGATCATCGCCACCGCGCTGATCGACACCGGCAGCCGCATGGACGAGGTGATCTACGAGGAGTTCAAGGGCACCGGCAACATGGAACTGCACATGGACCGCCGGATGATGGAAAAGCGCGTCTACCCCGCGATCAACATCGCGCGCTCGGGCACCCGGCGCGAGGAGCTGCTGATCAAGCCCGACGTGCTGCAAAAGATCTGGATCCTGCGCAAGCTGCTGCACGACATGGACGAGATCGCCGCCATGGAGTTTCTGCTCGACAAGATGCGCCAGACCAAGAGCAACCAGGAATTCTTCGACATGATGAAACGCGGCGGTTGATCTTTCTTGCAACGATTTGGTTAAAACACGTATAATCAAAGGCTTGCCCGGATTCGCCTTGATTTGCCTTAGTTGATTCGCCTGCTTTTTCGAGGGCGGCCGGAGCGCTCATTGGAACCGAGAGAACCCAGATGAAACAAGGCATCCACCCCAATTATCGTGACGTCGTCTTCGTGGACGTGTCCAACGGCTTCAAGTTCATCACCCGCTCCACGCTGTCCACGCGCGAAACCATCAAAATGGAAGACGGCAAGGAATACCCGATGTACAAGCTCGACGTGAGCTCGGAATCGCACCCGTTCTACACCGGCGCGCAGCAGCGCATCAGCGAGACCGGGCGCGTGGAGAAGTTCCGCCAGAAATTCGCGCGCGCCGGCAAGACCGGCTGAGCGTCGACGCCGGGCAGCTGCGTTTGCACTGCCCCGCATCATGAGAAGGCAGCGCAAGCTGCCTTTTTTTGTTTATCGTCTGCCCTGATGCGACCGTTTCTCGTCACCAACCTGCAGACCGGCAAGCTCCCGCGTGCGGCCCTGCTGCTGCTGTGCGCGCTTTACGTCGTGCCGGGGCTGGTCGGGCGCGATCCGTGGCGGCACGACGACGCGGCCGGCTTCGGGGTGGCGCTCACGATGGCGCGCGAAGGCGGCGCCCAGT
>JAHEDO010000324.1 GCA_024641185.1 Burkholderiaceae bacterium
CGACATCGCCACCTTTCCCTGGGTCGAGAACCTGGTCAACTTCTACGAAGCCGGAGACCTCGTCGGAATCTCGGAATTCGCGAACGTCCGCCGGGCGCTGGGACACTTCCTGTCCCGCCCGGCCGTCCTGAGGCAGGTTGCCTCGCGCTGACCGCGAGTGCTAGCGTCGCCAGACGCTCACACGCCAGTTGTCCACGCCCTGAGACGCGACCCCGGCGGCCCCAGGGTCGACGTAGTCGTTCACCGTGTGCATCCCGAAGGTGATCGGCGCCCCGGCGGCACTGAAGTCCGGGCAGGCCTCACCCGCGCCGCAGGGCGGCCCGTCAAGGATCTGCGCGAAGTCGCTCACTACGATGCTTCCAAAGACGCTCTCGAAGGTCCAGCCAGGCTCGCCGCAGTAGTGCTGATGCCGAAGCCAGGCCGTATAGGTTCGGGCACCCTGCTTGAGCATCGGCGAGACGCTCATCCGCTCTCCATACCCGGAGAAGGCCTTGCATTCGGCGCGAAAGTCGATCGAGTAGATCGCGCCGAACTGCCCCGGGTCGTAGGTCGCCGCCAGCGACGTGTGCGCGGCGAGCAACCGGTCCGCCGAGGAAAGCGGGCCATATTCGATGGCCAGGTATGCGCCGGGATTGCCGCCCGAGGTCTGTCGCGATACGCGAACCGCCGAACTCGGCACTCCCTGCCCGGAACCGACGAAACCCGACCAGGCCCAGCCGGCACCAAGAAACTCGCCGTCCTGGAATACCACAGCCGGTGCCGTCGAGACCAGCAACTGCCCGGAATCGGTGTGACTCGTCCCGCTGCCGGTAACGGTGAGTTCGTAGCGCGCCTGATCGTCGGCGAGGGTGGCGTTCTGAACCGTGAGCGTGGACCCGGTCGCGCCTGGAATCGCAACACAGGTCGAACTGCCCGGCGCGGCGCGGCACCACTGGTACTGCTGGACCGGCACGGTCCCGCTCGTGACCCCGCGAAAGGTGACGTTCTGCCCGACTTGCGCGGTTTGCCGGAGGGGCTCGACGTTCACATAGACGTACTGCTGACAGATCGTCGAGGGGCAGTCGATGGCAAAGAAGCCTCCGCCGCCGCTCCCGACGATCGCCGCAACCCCGCCCGCCGCAATTGCGACCTGCAGGCCACGGTACGCCCATCGTCGCGGCAGACTTCGTTCAACCTTCATCGCGCTCTCCTCGGTGCGCATGCATCATAGCGGTGGGGTCGCAAGACGAACAAGCCAGACGCAACCAATTGACCGCGCCCCGGGTTCGGCGTAGGAACGAACAATGCGATTCGAAGACCTGTTACCCATCGCGACCAAGGCCGGTGCGCTGCTCAAATCCCGCGGCGACACCATCGCAGTTTCGGAATCTTCCACCGGCGGACTGATCAGCGCGGCGCTGCTCTCGGTGCCCGGCGCATCGAGCTACTTCCTGGGCGGCGCGGTCGTGTACACGCGCATCGCGCGCAACCAGCTCATGCAGATTCACGACCAGAACATGGCCGGAATGCGCTCGGCCAGCGAGCCCTACGCGCAACTGCTTGCTGCACAAGCGCGCGCACGCTTCGAGGCAACCTGGGGTTTGGCCGAAACCGGTGCAACCGGCCCGACCGGCAACCGTTATGGCGATGCGCCCGGACACAGCTGCATCGCGATCGCGGGGCCGATCGAAGGCGTGCTCACGCTCGAGACCGGACGCGCGATACGTCACGCGAACATGTGTGCGTTCGCGCAGCGCGCGCTCGAACTGCTGGTGCAAGCCCTCGATTGAGGTCGAACGCCGCGAACTTCCCGGACGCGCCCGATCCGGTTCCACAGGGCCCGTAGCACCCGGGCGCAGCTCGGGCGATCTCAGCTTCCGACGTCGCCGTCGGCCTTGAGCATCCTGATCGCCGCCTGGAACGCGCTCACCGTCGCGTCCACCTCGCGATCGCCGTGCGTGGCGGACACCACGCCACCGGGTGCACCCATGATGTCCGCTCCCGCGACGAGCAGCGCCAGGCGCAGCTTGTTGGCCAGCGCTGCGTTCCGGACTTTCTTCAGTCCGTCGAAGCCGAGGGCGAGCGCGTCGAAGCGACCCGGGTCGATCGGCAGGCCCTTGGGGTTCGTGAAAACGTGAAAGAGCGAGTGATCACCGTAGACCGCCCACGGCACGCCCTCTTGCGCGACCACCTGGCGCATGCCGTCGCGGATCGCGGCGGCCGACCGGCTCGCCCGCTCGCAGGCGTCGGTGTCGCGGATCGTCTCCAGCGTCGCGATCGCCGCCGCCGCGGCGAGCGGATTCGCGTTGTAGGTGCCCTGGTGCCCAACGCGCTCCCGGCCCGACGCGCGGGTGGCTGCGAAGTCCAGCACCTCCATCACGTCGCGCCGGCCTGCCAGCGCCCCGCCGGGCAGCCCGCCGGCCAGGATCTTGGCCATCGTGCACAGGTCCGCGGTGATGCCGAGCGCCTGCTGCGCCCCGCCCGGGCTGAAGCGGAAACCCGTGATCACCTCGTCGAACACGAGGAGCACGTTGCGCCGCCGGGTCGCCTCCCGCAGCGCCGACAGAAAGCCCGCGGGCAGCGGCACCTGTCCCCAGGACGCCCCGGAGGGCTCGACGATCACCGCGGCGATGTCGTCGCGCTCTTCGAGCAACCGCACCGTGGCTGCGACGTCGTCGGTCGGCATCAGGATCGTGGACGCGACGATGTCGGGCAGCACCCCCGTGGGACGCGTGCCGTCGAAGTGCGAGTTGCTGCCCCCCGCGACATGGTCGTGCCAGCCGTGGAAATGCCCCAGGAAACGCACCACCTTGTCCTTGCCCGAGTAGGCACGCGCCAGCCGCAGCGCGAGGTGTGTCGCTTCGGTGCCCGACGCGGTGAACCTCACG
>JAHEDO010000107.1 GCA_024641185.1 Burkholderiaceae bacterium
TCAACCAACGACTGCCCGCGCCACCAGCAGCAGCGTCACCACGAAGGCCGCGGCAAGCATGATCCCTACGATGATCACGTGCAGCGGATTCAGTCGTGACATGTCCTGCCGATGCGCCCGCCCACCCCGGACACCGAAGAACGATGAAGCCACCGCCTTCACTGTCTCGAGAAAACCGGCCTTTCGCTTGGTTGCCCCCCCGTCTTCCTGCATCACGCGCCAGGTCGCCCCTGCGCAACCGCCCCCGCCTGTCCGCCCACCTCGAAGAAGGTGTAGGACAGGGTGATCGTGTGCACGTCCTTCGGCAGCTTCGGGTCGACCACGAACACCACCGGGAAGCGCTTGATCTCGTTCGCCTCGAGCGCCTGCTGCTTGAAGCAGAAGCACTCGATCTTGCGGAAATACGGCCCTGACTGCTGCGGCGCGTAGCTCGGAATCGCCTGTCCGGTCATCGCTCGCGGCTGCGTGTTGATCAGCTCGTAGTTCACCGTGACCAGCTCGCCAGGGTGCACCTTCATCGTCCGCTTCTCGGGCTTGAACAGCCAGGCGCCGCGACTGTTGGCGTCGAACTCGACCACGATGTCGCGGCTCGCGTCGACCTGCGTGTTCCGGGCGAACTTCTCCGCTTCCGGGTCGCGCTGCGTCAGCAACCCCACGCCGGTGACTTCGCAGATCGCCTTGTAGATCGGCACCATCGCGTAGCCGAAGCCGAACATCGCGGCGGCGATCACCACCAGCTTGCCCAGCACGCGCAGGTTGGAGTGCTGCGCGCCCTGGGTGTCGGTTTGGTCGGCTCGGGACATGGTCTGCGGGTCGGCGTGCGAAGGCGGCTGGCGCAAAGCGCTAGGCGAACAGCCAGTGCTTGACGATGACCCCGACGAAGAACGCCAGCGCGATGGTCGCGAGGATCAGCGCGGTGCGCAGATTGGTGTTCCTGTTGGACATGTCGGCTGCCATGGTCGGCGGTTCGTCCGGTCGGCGCCCTACTTGACGACCGGCGGGGTCTCGAAGGTGTGGAAGGGCGCCGGGCTCGGGATGGTCCACTCGAGTCCTTCGGCACCTTCCCACGGCTTGTCGGCCGCTTTGGGGCCGCCCTTGATGCACTTCACCACCGCCCACAGGAACACCATCTGCGACAGGCCGAAGCCGAACGCACCGATCGTCACCAGCGCGTTGAAGTCGGCGAACTGCATCGGATAGTCGGCGTAGCGGCGCGGCATGCCCGCGAGGCCCAGGAAGTGCATCGGGAAGAAGGTGATGTTGAAGGTGATCAGGCTGAGCCAGAAGTGCCACTTGCCCAGCGTCTCGTCGTACATGTGGCCGGTCCACTTCGGCAGCCAGAAGTAGGTGCCGGCGAACAGCGCGAACAGGGAACCCGCCACCAGCACATAGTGGAAGTGCGCCACCACGTAGTAAGTGTCCTGCAGCTGGATGTCGACCGGCGCCACCGCGAGGATGATCCCGGTGAACCCGCCCATCGTGAACACGAAGATGAAGCCGATCGCGAACAGCATCGGCGTCTCGAAGGTCATCGAGCCGCGCCACATCGTCGCGAGCCAGTTGAAGATCTTCACGCCGGTGGGCACCGCGATCAGCATCGTCGCGTACATGAAGAACAGCTGGCCGGTCACCGGCATGCCGGTGGTGTACATGTGGTGCGCCCAGACGATGAACGACAGGATCGCGATCGACGCGGTCGCGTAGACCATCGAGCTGTAGCCGAAGAGCTTCTTGCGCGAGAACGCGGGGATGATCTCGCTCACGATCCCGAATGCGGGCAGGATCATGATGTAGACCTCGGGGTGGCCGAAGAACCAGAATATGTGCTGGTACATCACCGGGTCGCCGCCGCCGGCCGCGTTGAAGAACGACGTGCCGAAGTGGCGGTCGGTCAGCACCATCGTGATCGCGCCGGCGAGCACCGGCATCACCGCGATCAGCAGGTAGGCGGTGATCAGCCAGGTCCAGACGAACAGGGGCATCTTGAACAGGGTCATGCCCGGGGCGCGCATGTTCAGGATGGTGGTGATGATGTTGATCGAGCCCATGATCGAGCTCGCGCCCATGATGTGGACCGCGAAGATCGCCAGGTCCATGCCGGGGCCCATCTGCACCGACAGCGGCGCGTACAGCGTCCAGCCCGCGGCGGTCGCGCCGCCAGGCACCATGTAGGAGACGACCAGCAGCGTGGCGGCCACCGGCAGCAGCCAGAAGCTGAAGTTGTTCATCCGCGCGAACGCCATGTCGCCGCAGCCGATCATCAGCGGGATCTGCCAGTTCGCGAAACCCACGAAGGCCGGCATGATCGCCCCGAACACCATGATCAGCCCGTGCATCGTGGTGAGCTGGTTGAAGAACTCGGGGTTGATGATCTGCAGGCCGGGCTGGAACAGCTCGGAGCGCAGCAGCAGCGCGTTCAGCCCCCCCACGATGAACATCGTGAACGAGAACCACAGGTACATCGTGCCGATGTCCTTGTGGTTGGTCGCGTACACCCAGCGCCGCCAGCCGTGCGGATGGTCATGCGCGTGGTCGTCGTGGCCGCTGGGGTGATCGAGCACTGCACTCATTGAACGACTCCTGGATGAATCTGTATTCGGTACTGCGTTGACGATGCGGGCCGTGGCGCCGGGATCACTTGCCCCGCGCGGCCATCACTTCCTTGGGCTGGACGATGTTGTCCTCGGCCTTGTTGCCCCAGGCATTGCGCGTGTAGGTGATCACCGCTGCCAGCTCGACGTCGGATAGCTGCTTGAACGACGCCATCGCGGTGCCGGTACGGCCCTTGAGCACCGTCTCGATCTGCGCGTCCTGCGGGCCCAGCACCACCTTGGAGCCGTCCAGCGCGGGGAAGGCGCCCGGAACGCCCTTGCCCGTCGGCTGATGGCAGGCGACGCAGTTGCCGGCGTAGACCTTCTCGCCGCGCTCGCGCAGCTCGGCGAGCTGCCACTCCTTGTTCGGGTCATCCATCGCGGCGGCCATCGCCTTCTTCTTCTCGTCGACCCACTTGCTGTAGTCGGCGTCGGACTTGACTACGACGACGATCGGCATGAACGCGTGTTCCTTGCCGCACAGCTCGGCGCAGTCGCCGCGGAAGGTGCCGACCTTGTCGGCCTTGAACCAGGTGTCGCGCACGAAGCCCGGGATCGCGTCCTGCTTGACCCCCAATGCCGGGACGAACCAGGAGTGGATCACGTCGTTGGCCGTGGTGATCACCCGGATCTTCTTGTTGACCGGCACCACCAGCGGGTTGTCCACCTCCATCAGGTAGGTCTCGTTCTTCGCACGCCGTTCCTTGGCGCCCGGGAAGGCCTTGTCGTCGATCTGGTCCCTGGGCGTGGACAGCATCGACAGGAACGAGATGCCCTCGCCCTCGCCGTTCACGTACTCGTAACCCCATTTCCACTGGTAGCCGACCGCCTTGACGGTCAGGTCGGCCCCCGAGGTGTCCTTCATCGCGACCACCTGTCCGGTGGCGGCGGCCCCCAGGCCGATGACGATCAGCAGCGGAACGACCGTCCAGGCGATCTCCACCAAGGTGCTCTCGTGAAAGTCGGCCGGCTTGTGACCCTTCGACTTCCGGTGCGCCCAGATCGAATAGAACATCACCGAGAACACGGCGACGAAGATGACCGCGCAGACCCACAACAGCACTTCGTGAAGCCAGTGCTGGCCGCGCGCCACCGCGCTCGCGGGGTCGGCGAGGTTCAGCTGGAGGACCCGCGGGCCGCCCGGCATGTCGCCGACCGCCGCAGCGAGCGAAGCCCAACCGGAAAGCGCTGCGGCGATCGCCCAATGCTTGAGATTCTTGCTGATCATGCTGTCACCAAACCCGAGTCGTTGACCTGCGTTCATCACCACGCCCGCGTTCTGGCGAGCGACTCGCGCAACTCCTGCGCAAGCTCCATCCTCTTGTCCTCGGGCACGAATCGCCCGACCTCCACCTGCTGGCGCCCCGCCACCAGTCGCACCGGCGACCGACGCGTGCCCGCGTACTCCACCCGCACCCACGCGGGCTGAACCTCGACCCGGTCGACCGCGCCGCCGACCACTCGCTCGACCACCAGGGTCCCCGGCGACACGAGGATCCGCTCGTAATCGGCCGCGTGACGCGCATAGAAGACGAACGCCACTCCGAGCGCCGTCAACTCGATGCAGGTGAACGGAACCACCATCCACGCGCCCTGCAGCGCGAACAACACGGCGATCGCCATCGAAACCGCCCCCAACCCCCCGAAACAACCGGCGAGCTGGCGCGGCGTCAGCGCGCAATTGCGCCTGAGCAGCCATTGCTGCTGCTCCTTCTCGGCAATCTGTGTCCATCGATACGGCATGGAAGTCATCTCGAGAGCCGGGACGAGCAGCGGCTCGCCCGCTCCGGCGACGCGCTTCGAACCGCAGGGCGCGATTATACGGATGCCCCCCCGTCGCACCAAATTACCCTGACGGGTAGCGCCCGGAGCCCCCGGCGCCCTTACCGATGAAGTCGACCGGCGCGTAGCCCGGCGGCAGCTTCCTGCGCTCCGGGCACCAGGCGTGGCCGTACACGATCTCGAAGGTGACCGCGATCCGCCCGTCGGCAGCCGCAAGCGACTCGATCGCCGCCAGCCAGCGCTTGCCGGCGCCACGCCCGCGCAGCCCGGGCCGGCGGTCGCGAAGCGCGTCGCCGCCCAGCGCCCGCAGCTCGCCAAGCAACTTTGCGGCGCTGTCCCATGTCACGGTCAGGTGCTCGGCGTCCATCACCGGCTCGGCGAAACCGGCCATGACGAGCGCATCGCCGATGTCGTGCATGTCGTGCATCGGCGGCAATCGCAGTCCCAGGCCTCGCAGTTCGCGCAGCGTGTCCACCCCGAAGGCCGAAAACATCAGCAGCCCGCCGGTGCGTGCCACGCGCCGCCATTCATCCAACACCCCGCGCGGATCATCGAACCAGTGCCAGACCAGATTGGACCAGAGCAGGTCGATGCTGGCCGGCGCGAGCGGCAGGCACCGGGCGTCAGCGGCGGCGAACAGCGGCGCCGCCCCTGCCTGGGTCGACCCCCCGAACCAGCGCCGCAGCCGAGCCGCGAGCGAGCGCAGCGCGGGCGCCCCGTGCAGTCTGGCCGCCTGCGCGGCCATCGCCTGGGCGACGTCGATGCCGATCACCGTGGCCTGCGGATAGCGCTGCTGCAGCCGGGTCGCGCCGTGCCCCAGACCGGTGCCGACGTCCAGAACCCGCCGAGGCTCCAGCCGCACCACGTCGAGCCGCTCGAGCATGCGGCGCTCGACCTCGCGCAGCAGGAAGTCGCCGTCGGCGATGCGACGCACACGACGCGCGAACTGAAGCCGCACGGCCTTCGGGTCTAGGTCTGAAGGATCGGGCATGGCGCGCCAGTATAAGAGCGGCAGCGCTAAGCTGAGACCGATGGACCCTCGCAGAGTCGAGGCGAGCCCGGCGCGTCACCGGCCGGCCGCCTGGAGAACGCTCGCCATCGGCCTGGCGGACGCCTGGCTGCCTCGGACCTGCGCGCTCTGCGACCAGTCCCTTCGGCGCGACGAACAGGGAATCTGCCGGCCGTGCCATGACGACCTGCCCGGCACGCACGCCGCGCGATGCACGGTCTGCGGCATCGTCGTCGACGCGACCGCGCAAGCCGGCCGTTGCGTCGCTTGCACCCGATCGCAACCCGCCTTCGACCAGACGATCGTGCTCGCCGACTACGCTCCTCCGCTGGACCGGCTGATCGTCGCGCTGAAATTCCGCGGCGAACTGCCACTGGCCCGTTCGCTCGGCCCGGCGCTGGCCGACCGGCTGCGCACGCACGCGCTGCGCACGCCGGATCTGGTCGTCGCGGTGCCGCTGGCGCCCCGACGGCTGGCCCGGCGCGGGTTCAACCAGTCGCAGGCGATCGCCCGGGCCGTCGCCCGGCCGCTGGGACTGCCGCTGTCCGCGACGCTGTTGCGACGCGAGCGCGAGACGCAGGCACAATCGACACTGGCCCTGGACGCGCGGCATGCCAATCTCGCCGATGCGTTCCGCTGTGCGCCGCTGCGCGGTGCGGGCTGCGTGGTCGTGGTCGACGACGTGATGACCAGCGGCGCCACGCTGCAGGCGACGGCAGATGCGCTGAAGGCCGCCGGCGCGGGCTTCGTCGTCAACCTGGTGGCGGCGCGCACGCCCTGACCGGCGCACGCCGCCGAGCGAGAGGACTGGGCTGGGAATGTTCAATGTCGTACTGGTCAACCCGGAGATTCCGCCGAACACGGGCAACGTGATCCGGCTGTGCGCGAATGCCGGCGCGCAGCTCCATCTGATCGAGCCGCTCGGATTCCCGATAGACCACGCGAAGATGCGCCGCGCCGGCCTGGACTATCACGAGTTCACACCAATGCGCGTGCACCGCGACTGGGCCGCCTTCGTTGCCGCCGAGCAGCCGGCGACGCTGTACGCGCTGACCACGAGCGGCCGGCGCAGCCCGAGCGAGGTCGCCTTCAGGCGCGGTGACTATTTCGTGTTCGGCTCCGAGACCTCCGGGCTCGCGGCGCCGCTGCTCGAGAGCTTCGAACCCCGCAACCGGCTGAGACTGCCGATGCGCCCGGGCATGCGCAGCCTGAACCTGTCCAATGCGGTCGCCGTCGTGGTCTACGAGGCCTGGCGGCAGAACGGTTTCGAAGGGGCCGAGGCGTCCCGGTAACCGCGTGCCTCAGGCTGCGGCGTCGCTGCGCGCAAGCCCCTCGCCGAGCCGGCGTTCCAGCGCGTCGAGCAGGGCGTCGGCCGTCGGTTCGACGATCAGTGCCGACAGGTCGTCGGTGTTGACGAATCCCGCGCCCACCATCGCGCGACAGGCGTCGACGAGCGGCTGCCAGTAACCGTTCTGGTCGAACAACGCGGCAGGCCTCGAGTGCTCGCCGATCTGGCGCAGCGTCAGGACCTCGAACAGCTCGTCGAGCGTGCCCAGACCGCCCGGCAGCGCGACAAAGGCGTCCGAGAGTTCGATCATCCGCTGCTTGCGCGTCGCCATGTCGGTGACGACCTCCAGGCGCGCGAGGCCCCGGTGCGCCAACTCCCGGTCCATGAGCTTGGCGGGGATCACGCCGACCGCCTCGCCGCCAGCCGAGAGCACACCGTCGGCGACCGCACCCATCAGGCCGACCCGCCCTCCGCCGTAGACCAGTCGCCAGCCGCGCCTGGCCATCGCGACCCCGAAGTCGAAAGCGGCGACCACCCAACGCGGATCGTTGCCGCTCTTGGCGCCGCAGAACACGCAGAGCGCGGGCCCGGTGGGAGTCTGTGATTGTTCCATGATGGCTCAGTGCTCGCGCTTGGGCTCGCGGGCCAGCAGGGAAAGCACCGCCTCGCGCGCGTCGAGCACGCCGTCGAGCACTGCCTGGACCGCACCGACGATCGGCAGGTCCACTGCGAGCTCGCGCGCACGCCGGTGGACGACCGGCGCGCAGGCGACTCCTTCCGCCACGTGACCGAGTTCACCCAGGACCTGGGCCAGCGGCTTGCCGGCCGCGAGCCCGAGTCCGACGCGCCGGTTGCGCGACAGGTCGCCGGTGCAGGTCAGCACCAGGTCGCCCAGCCCGGTCAGGCCGGTGAAGGTCTCCGTCCGGGCGCCCTGGGCGACCCCGAAGCGCGCGATCTCGGCCAGGCCGCGCGTGATCAGCGCGGCGCGCGCATTGTGGCCGAGGGCCAGTCCGTCGCTGATCCCCGCGGCCACCGCCATCACGTTCTTGAGCGCTCCGCCGATCTCGACGCCCACCAGGTCGTCCGATCGATAGATGCGGGCCGCACCGTGATGAAACGCCTGCACCGCGGCGCCGGCCAGCCTTTCGTCGACGGACGCCGCGGTCAGCGCGACCGGCAGGCCGGCGGCCACTTCCTGGGCAAAGCTCGGGCCCGACAGCGCACCGCTCGTGGCGCCCGGCGCTTCCTGCTCGAAGACCTGGTGAGGCAGCAGCCCGGTGTCGGACTCGAGTCCCTTGCACAGCCAGAGCATCGGCGCAGGTTCGGCCGCGCCGGCCAGGCGCTCGCGGACCGCGCGGATCGTCGGGCGCAGTCCGGCCACCGAAGACGCGATCACGATCAGGCCGTTGTCACTCGCCCATTCGAGGGTGGCGCCAAGGTCCGAGTCGACCGCGATCGACTCGCGCAGCGCAACTCCCGGCAGGTAGCGCGCGTTGACGCGGTCATGCTGCATCGCTGCGGCGTGCGAGGGGTCGCGGGTCCAGAGCCGTACCGGGTGGGCGATCGCGGCGTGCTGGCCGAGCGCGGTACCCCAGGCGCCCGCGCCGAGAATCGCGATGCGCATCAGGCGGGCCGGCGAACCTGCCTCGTCGCACGCTTGCGCCGCCAACCTGCGCTGCGATCGGCGTCGGCCACTAGAGCCCCCAGACGTCTCGTGCGTGCACGTAACCGGTGCTGCCGTCCTCGTGCCTCACCCTTGCCCAGCCGGGGGCGGGCGCCGGGTCCAGCAGCTGGAGCACCACGCCCTGATCGGCCTGGAAGACCATGTCGGCGGCGTCGTTGGCATGAGCCCTGACGATCGTCACCGTCGTGGTCACGAGGGTTCGCTGCTGCGCGATGTCGCCGCGTTCGATCCACATGACGTCGCCGAAGGCGTCGCGCACCTTGACCCAGAGCCGGATCACCGAAATCAGCTCGATCGGCATACCCCTGGGCGCGACGAACAGTCTGGTCGCGTTGGGCGAGGGCCCGTCGTACAGGATCGCGCCGGGCGTGCCCACCGACGCGTACTCGGCGGCCGAGGCGCTCGCGGCAAGCGCGAGCGCGAGCGCGGCGACGGCCCCGCGAATCACTGGGTGCGGCCGGGAACGTAGATCGAGGGCTGCTCGGCCTGCTGCTCCTGCTGCATCTGCTGCATCCGCTGCTGGAACAGCGCCTCGAAATTGATCTCGGCAAGGTGGATCGGCGGGAAACCGGCACGCTGGATCGTGTCCGCGACGTTGGCGCGCAGGTACGGATAGACGATATTGGGGCAGACCACGTTCAGGATCAGCGGCATCTGCTCGTCGGGCACGTTGCGGATCTCGAAAATGCCGGCTTCCTTCGCCTCGACGAGGAAAGCGACCTTATCGCCGATCTTGGTCGTGATGGTGACGGTGACCGTCGCCTCGTAGATGCCTTCTGCCACCGACTGCGAGGCGACGTCGAGCTGGATCTCGACGGCCGGCTGCTGCTGCTCCAGAAAGATCTGGGGCGCGTTCGGAACCTCCAGCGACAGGTCCTTCAGGTAGGTGCGCTGGATCGAGAACACGGGTTCGTTGTTCATGGTCGAAGACATCTGGATTCCTTGGAGGGTCCGGCCGGGCGCCAGCTCAGCCGTTCAATAGGGGTGTGAGCTCGCCGGCTGCATCGAGCTCGGAGAGATCGTCGAAGCCGCCGACGTGTGTATCCCCGATATAGATCTGCGGCACGGTGCGCCGGCCGGTGCGCTCGATCATCTCCGAGCGCCGACCTGGCTCCAGGTCGATGCGGATCTTCTGGATCGTGTCGATGCCGCGCGCGCGCAGGAGACGCTCGGCCCGATGGCAATACGGGCACGTGTCGGTGCAGTACATCAGGACATTCGCTGTCATGCGGGACTCCGTCGCCGGGCGCGCCTCACGATCTACTTGACCACGGGGAGGCCTGCCTGGCGCCAGGCTTCCAGACCGCCCTGGAGATTGAACACCTCCTCGCGACCGGCCTTGCGCAACGCTCCGATCGCGCGACCGCTGCGTGCGCCCGACGCGCAGCACACCAGCACCGGCTTGGCCGCGGGCAGTTCGCCCATGCGCTTTTCCAGGTCGCCGACCGGGATGTTTCTGGCGTTCGGCAAGTGGCCGGCGGCGAACTCCGCCGGTTCGCGGATGTCCAGCACGATCGCGTGAGTGTCGTTGATCAGGCGGGTGGCGCCCAGCGTGTCGAGCCCCGGCCCCCCTGTGCGGCGCATCACCACCGGCCACAGCAGCATCAGTCCGGAGGTGAACGCGATTGCGATGAGCAGAATATTATCTAGTAGGAACTTCACGGCGTCTTCAATGAGGTGAACAGCGGATTATAGAATATGGACGCCTCGACCTTCAGATGACGCCATGACCCACAAGATCGTGCTGCTTCGCCACGGCGAAAGCCAGTGGAACCTCGACAACCGCTTCACCGGCTGGACCGACGTCGACCTGACCGCCAACGGGCTCGCCGAAGCTCGCCGGGCCGGCGCGCTGCTGAAGTCGGAGG
>JAHEDO010000108.1 GCA_024641185.1 Burkholderiaceae bacterium
ACGAACCACAACGCGATTGCGCCGACCGTGCATACGATCAGCCGCACCAGCGCCGGATTACCCAGTTCGTTGCGCTTTCGAAGTCCGGCTGGCGCGTTCAGACGAATCCAGGCAGCCACGTCGCGAATTTCGGGAACAGGATCATGATCAACCCGTACAGGATGCCAACCGCGAGGAACCCCGGAAGTTCCCGGAAACTTCGCTCTGGAGGCTCCCTGATGATCGCGCTCGCAGTGTAGACACCGACACAGACCGGCGGCGTCAGCAGGCCGAGCCCGACAAAGGCCGCGAACACGATATACAGGTGAATCATGTCGACCTGCAGTACGGTCACGAGACCCAGGGTCATCGGGATCACGAGATAGAAGATCGGCACCACCTCGATGAAGGTTCCGAGGATCAGGCACACGACCGCGAGCGCGAACATGAACATCAGAGGGGTGGTGCCGAAACCGATCACGTATTCGATGATCGCCTGCGGCGCCCGCGTATAGGTGGCAACCACCGACAGGAAGGTCGCAGTGGCGATGATCGCGAAGATGATCGCAGTGCCGAGCGCCGCCTCGACCAGCGCATCCCACAGACCGCGCAGCGTCAGTTCGCGGTGCACGAAAAAGCCCACGATCATCGCCCACACGCCGGCGATCGCCGCGCTTTCCGCCGCCGTCAGAATGCCGAGGTAGATTCCCCCGAGGATGACGAGCGGGGTCGTCAGCGAGGGAATCGCGTTCACCAGCGCCGCACCGCGCTCGGTCCAGCTTGCCCTGGGCGCCGACGGCATGTGCCGGCAACGCAGGCGCACGTAAGCCATCAGCAGCGTCGCCAGCAGGATTCCCGGAAAGACGCCGGCCGCGAATGTCTTGGACACCGGAACGCTCGTGAGCGACGAGTAGATGATCGCCGCGTTGCTCGGCGGGATCAGCGCGTCGATCAGTGCAGCGGTGGCTGCGAGCACGACGATGAACGGGCGCGGATAACCTTCCTCGATCATGCGCGGCATCATCGCGCTGCCGATCGCGCTGATCGCGGCCAGCACCGACCCGCTGAATGCGCCAAAAGCCGCGATCGCGAGAACCATCGCCATCGCGAGGCCTCCACGCCAGTGCCCCACGAGCGAAAGGCACAGGCTCACCAGCCGTGCAGCCATGCCGCCGCGAACCATCACGAAACCTGCGAAGACGAAGAGCGGAATCGCGAGCAGCAGCTGCTTGGTGAGCGCGCCGAACGACACCTGCAGCAGCGTCGCCCACGGCAGGCCGAGCCCTCCCACCGCGACGATCGAACTGCCAATGGCGAAGACGAGAAAGATCGGCACCGCGACCACCAGGAGCACGGTCGAGACGACGATTGCCAGCGCGATCATGTCGGCGACGCCGGCTTGGTTGCGCTGTCGGTAAGCACCGGCAGCCCTGCGAACTCGCGCAACAGCATCTCGAGCGCCACCACGGCGAGCAGCGCGAAACCGACTGGGAACGACAGGTAGAACCACCACAGCGGGATGTCGACCGAGAGCGCCGCCGTTTCGCCCATCTGCGCGAAGAATGAGACCGCCTGCGCGCTCCCGATGGCCAGAACGACGCTTGCGCCTCCCACGACGAGCGATACCAGAATGCGCACGCCCGCGAGGCGGTGCGCGGCCACCAGCATCGGCAGCAGATCGACCGTTACGTGCAGGCCGCGACGCCCAAGCGGCGCGAGCAGCAGCATCACGATCCAGGGCATGATCATCGGCGGCAGATCGATCAGCAGTTCTACGCCCGAACCGATCGTGAAGCGCTCGATCGCGGCCGCCGTCAGCCCGAGGACCGCGAATGCGATTCCGATCGCGCCAAAGGCTTTGGCGAACCACTCCGCGCCGTCATTGAACCGGCCGATCAGCTGGGCGAACGTCCGCACCGACATGATGCCGAGCGCCTAGCGACCCGGTGGACGGCGCGTGTCGATCAGTTCTTCTTGGTGCGCGCGACGTACGCCTTTGCCGCCTTGAGGATGGAGGCGTCGAACAGGTCGGCCATCTTCGGCTCGATCTCCTGCTCGGTGAGCTTGGCGAGCTTGGCCTGCTCGGCGGGCGAGAGGGTGTCGACCCGCCCTCCCTGCGCGGTGAAGTCTTTCAGCGCCTGCGCGGACGAAGCCATGATCTCGTCGGTCGAGGCCTTGGACACTTCGGCGCCGACCGCCTTCACCACCGCCTTGAGATCGGCCGGAAGCGCGTCGAACCAGGCCTTGTTGACCACGATGTACGCGTCGTTCAACGCGAAGTAAGGCAGTTGCACCGATTTCAGGTGCTGATTCCAGTTGTAGCTGTAAATTGCTCCGGGAACGCTGGACAGCGTATCGATCAGTCCGTTCTGCAGCGCGGTGAACACCTCGCCCGTAGGCAGCGAGACGATCTTCGATACTTTCAGCGCCTCCCAGCGCGGGCGATCCGAGTTCACCAGTGCGCGTACCTTGGCCCCCTCGATGCTTGCGATCGTGTCGATCTTCGGGCGCGACGAGAACAGACCGCTGGGGCCGACCGGATTGAACCCGACGACTTCCACGCCCGACTTGCTGGTGATGTGTTCCCAAAGCGCTTTGCCTTCGGGCGTGTCGGCGAAGAACCCCCGCATCGTGTCGAAGTCCGGGAACAGGTTCGGCATTGCCGTCACGTTGTAATTCTTGTCGATCGGCGGAAAGCTCACGATGCCTACCGCCATGCCGATCTCGACCGAACGCGAGGCCACCGCGCCCAGAACCTGCCGGATGCCGAACAACTGCCCGCTGGGAAAGGTCTTGATCTCGAGGCGGCCCTTGCTGCGTGCGTTCACCTCCTTGGCGAAGCGCTCTGCGTGCTCCGCTGACGGGTGCTTGGGACCCCAGTGATAGGAGAGTCGCGCCTCGAACTCCGCAGCGCTGGCGGTCGAACTGAGCGTGCTCAGAATAGCGACTGACAGTGCACTGACCAAAGCACCGATCTTCATGGCATCTCCCCCAGTCTGTTCGTTTTGATAGTCGCAGAAACGATAGCCACTGGCCATCAGGCTGTCAATCACTTTATTGTTGACAATCTTACGAATGCAAACGTCCAATGACGATCTGCAGAACCGCAGCCGAGGAAATCGCATGAACTACGAACAGCTGTCGATCGAACTGCGCGAGCGTCGTGCACGCGCGCTGGCAATGGGGGGCGAGGCGCGCCTTCGCCCGCGCCGCGAGGCCGGGCAACTCGACGCTCGGCAGCGCGTCGACCACCTGCTCGACCACGGATCATTCCGGGAAATGGGAGTGCTGGCCGTGTCGGCCGAGCCGGCAGATCGTGACCGCACCCCGGCCGATGGCAAGGTCACCGGCTTTGGCCGCATCGACGGGCGACGTGTCGCGGTGGTGTCGAACGATCTCACGGTCAAGGGTGCGTCGTCCGCGGCGGTGAACGCACGCAAGATCGCGTTCATGAAGGAGGCGGCCACGCGCAACGGCATGCCGATCGTCTTTCTCGGCGAATCGGCCGGCGCACGGATGCCGGACACGATGGGCGCGCGCGCGATGTCTCATGGTGGAGCAGACCCGCAACAGTACTGTCGCCGGCGCGAAACGCCCTGGGCGACCGCGGTGCTCGGCCCCTGTTACGGATCCTCGTCCTGGTACACCTGCCTGTCCGACTTCGTGGCCATGCGACGTGGCGCGGTGCTGGCCGTGTCGAGCCCACGCGTGACGTCGTTCGCGATCGGCGAGTCGGCCGACCCCGAGACGCTGGGCGGATGGGCGCTGCACTGCGAGGTGACGGGTCTCGTCGACTACGCCACCGACACCGACGAGGAGGCGCTCGACCTCGTGCGGCGTTTCCTGTCGTACCTGCCTTCGCACAACGCGGAGGCGCCGCCCGCGGCGCCGGTGCCCAATGGCTCGGAGGCGGGCGCCGATCGACTCGCGCAGATCGTGCCGGTGGAGCGCCAGCGCGTCTACGACATGCACAAGGTGATCGAAGCGGTCGTCGACCTGGGCAGTTTCTTTCCGCTCAAGGGTCGCTACGGCAAGGCCGTCGTGACCGGGCTCGCCCGCATCGACGGGCGTGCCGTTGGCATCATTGCGCCGAACCCGAAAGCCAAGGGTGGCGCGCTCGACGCCGACGCCTGCTCGAAGGCGACTTCGCTGATGGTGCTGTGCGACTCGTTCAACCTGCCGATCGTGCTGCTGGTGGACACGCCCGGATTCCTGGTCGGAGTCGAGGGCGAACGCAAGGCGGCTCCGGCGCGCATCATGGTCATGATGCACGCCCTGCAACTGTGCTCGGTGCCCAAGATCTCGGTGATCCTGCGCAAGAGCTACGGGCAGGCCTTCCTCAACATGGGTGGTGGGCGCAACAGCGATGAAATTGCCGTGTGGGTCACCGGCGACGTGGGCTTCATGGACCCGCGCGCCGCGGTGAGCGTTCTGTACGGCGTGAACCGGGACGAAGACCCGCAGCGCTACGACGAACTGTGCGCCGAGCAGGAGCGCACCAATTCGCCCTACGAGATGGCGGCCACGTTCGGCGCGCAGACGGTCATCGAACCGCACGAGACCCGGCGCTTCCTGATCCAGGCGCTGGAGGACCAGCGTCGATCGCGCAGCGCGAGCATCGGTCGCCACGAGATGGCCACCTGGCCCACCTACGTCTGACGCGGCGCGGGCGTAAGGCGATCGCCCCGCACCACCTCCCAGGCGTCGCGCGCCCAGTCGCACAACACCGAGCGCGTCTCGCGCGGATCGATCACGTCGAGAATGCCGAATTTCTCGGCGGTACGAAACGGTGATCCGAGCCGGTGGTAGAAGGCCTCGAGCTCGGCGCGCTTCGCTTCGGGATCGGGCGCGGTGTCGATCTCCCGGCGATGCGCCGCCATCACGCCGCCCTCGATCGGGATCGACCCCCACCGCGCGCTCGGCCAGGCGAAGCGGTGATTGAGGCGCTCGCCGTACTTGGGCGCATGCAGCCCGCCGGCCATGCCGAAACAGCGCCGGATCAGGACCGAGACCCAGGGCGACCGGGAGACGTGAAGCGCGTCTTCCAGCCGCAACGCGCCCAGCAAGGTTCCACCCAGCTCGGCTTCGAGCCCGGTGGCGTTACCCGGCTGATCCACGAAGTTGACCACCGGCAGGCCGAAGGTGTCGCAAAGCCTGACGTGCCGTTCCATCTTGTAGGCGGCCTGGATCGTCATCGCCCCGCCCATCACCTTCGGGTCGTTCGCCACCACGCCGACCGGAACGCCGTCGAGGCGGGCGAGCGCCGTCACCACCGAGCCGGCCTGATGGCGGCCGATCTCGAACACCGATTCGAGATCGAACACCGCGTGGAGAATCCGGCGCGGATCGAAAATCTTGCGGCGATTTCGAGGGATCGCGTCCTTCAGCCATTGCTCCGCACGGTCAGGGTCGTCGTCGGCGCGGGTGAGCGGCGCGAGTTCGTAGACGCTGCGGGGCATGTACGAGAGGAACCGACGCACCTGCGCGAACGCGTCGTCTTCGCTGTCGGCTTCGTTGTGAACCAGCGCGCTGCGCCGGTGCACGCCGAAGCCGCCGAGTTCGTTCTTGTCGATCTCCTGGCTGTAGGCCTGCCGGACCACGTGCGGGCCGGCCGCCATGACCTGCGCCTGCTCGCGCACCATCACCGAGAAATGCGAGGCCAACACCTTGAGCGCACCCAGCCCCGCGCAGGCGCCCAGCGCCACGCCCACCACCGGCACCGTGCGCAGCAGGTCCTGCGACGGCCAGCTCGGATACTCGGGAATCTTGGTGCTGCCCATCTGCATCAGGAGCTTGACGCTGCCACCGGCGGAATCCACCAGCCGCACCAGCGGCAGGCGCAGCTGGTGCGCCATGCGTTCGATGTAGATCCACTTGTCGGCGATCGCCGCCTCCGACGATCCGGCGCGAATCGTGTAGTCGTCCACGTGCAGTGCGGTCTTGCGGCCGTCGATCAGGCCGGTCCCGATGATCGTGTTGGCCGGCTCCATTCCTGCAAACCGCCCCTCGTCGTCGTAGCGCCCTTTGCCGGTGATGCGGCCGAACTCGCGAAAACTTCCCGAGTCCACGAGGGTGTCGATGCGCGAACGCGCGTCGTGACGACCGGATTTGCGGAAGCGCTCCAGGGCCTCGGCGCCGCCCATCTCGCGCACTGCGGCGCGGCGCTGCGCGAGTTCGGTCAGTTCCTCCATCCACTCGCCATCGGGCTCGAAATCGGTCTGCATCCTGGCTCGCGTCCTGGTTAGGTGGGTGGTGCCTGCTCGCCGCCGCTGACGACGCCGAGGGCGTGCAACTCGCCGATCCGCTGCTGCGTGTATCCGAGCACCTGACCCAGCACCCGATCGGTGTCGGCACCGACTTCCGAGCCGGTGTGCCGGATGGCGCCGGGTGTTTCCGAGAGCCTCGGCACTACGCCCATCTGCACGGTGTGTCCGAGCGACGGATGCGGAACCGTTGCGAGCATTCCGCGCGCCTGGTATTGCGGATCGGTGAAGATGTCGGCAATGGTGTAGACGCGCGCGCTCGGCACCTGGGCGTCGTGCAGGGCCTGCTCGAGCGGCACCGCGTCGATCGTGCGGGTCCAGTCGGCCACGAGCGCATCGAGCACGGTCACGTTCGCGCGCTCACCGCGGGCCCGGATCGACGAGAACCGCGGGTCTTCGAGCAGGTCGGGCCGCCCCATAAGGTTCGCAAGACGCTCGAAGATGGGCTTGCTGTTGGCCGCGATCAGCACCCACGCGCCGTCGCGCGACGGGTAAAGGCTGTTCGGCGCGAACGAAGGCAGGTTCGGCCCCTGCCGCATCGGCACGGTGCCCAGCTTGTCGTACTCGGGGACGACCGCCTCCATCTGCGTGAAGGCCGCTTCGTAGAGTGCAGCGTCCACGATCTGCCCACGGCCGGTGCGATCGCGCGACCTCAACGCCACCATCGCACCGAAGGCCGCGTATACGGCAGTGAGGTAGTCGGTGGTGGCGAGCGCGACACGCGCGGGCGGGCGATCCGGATCACCGGTCATGTGCCGCACACCGCCCACCGCCTCGCAGATTGCTCCGTACCCCGGGCGGTTGGCGTAGGGCCCGTCCTGGCCGTAACCACTGATGCGCACCATCACGAGCCCCGGGTTCACCTCGCTCAACTCGGCCCAGCCGAGCCCGAGCCGCTCGAGAACCCCCGGTCTATTGTTCTCGACCAGCACGTCGGCGCGACGAATCAGTTCCAGCGCGATGTCGTGCCCCTCGGCACTCTTGAGGTCGACCGCGATCGACGACTTGTTGCGCAGGATCGAAGCGCCATAGAGCGAGGCCCCCTGAAAGACCGCCCCGAACTGGCGCACCGGGTCGCCCTCGTGGGGCTCGATCTTGATCACCTCCGCGCCGAAATCGGCCAGCAGTCGCGTGCAGACCGGGCCCGCGATCGTCGTGCAGATCTCGACGACGCGAACCCCTTCCAGCGGGCCCGCGTGTCGAGCCTCGTCGCTCGCAGAGCCTGTACGACTACCGGGGCCGCTGGTCATTGCGGCTTCGCCCCAGTATCGCCGAGCTTGCGCGCTGCCTCGTCGCAGGACTCGCGCATCAGCCGCGAGGTGAGTTCCACGAAGCGATCGGCGTCGCCCTTGGCGAGCGCGCGCAGTGCCTCGCGCCAGCCCTTGAGCGAGCGCCTCCTGCGCTCTGTCGACGCGACGCCAAGTTTCGAGTACCGCAAAGTCTGCAGCGACAGCGACGAGAGCATCCGCGCCAGGCGACGGTTGCCGTTCTCGCGCGCGAACAGCACCCAGAACTGATACGCGGCCTCGGCGTAGCGGCCCGCGCCATCGTCGAGTTCGGTCAACCGCTCCATCTCGTCGAGGTTCGCGCGCAGCACCTCGATCACCTCCGGGTTGGGCTTCGCGACGAACCTGCGCGCTGCGAGTTCCCAAAGCGCAATTCTTACCTCGAAGATGTCGCGCACTTCCTGCGCGTTCAGTTCGGTGACCACTGCACCACGCCTTGCGAGCACCGTGACCAGGCCCTCGCGCTCGAGGATGCGGATCGCCTCGCGCACCGGGCCGCGGCTGACGCGGAACTCGGTGGCCAGCTCCTGCTCGAACACGTGCTCGCCGGGCGCCAGCGTGCCCGCGAGAACACGATCCCCCACGCGCGCCGCGATCTGCTCGGACACGGTGAGCGTCGGCTCGTCGCGATCGGCGAACAGGCGCAACGCGAGCGCACTGTTCCAGTGCGCGTAGTTTCCGCCGCCGGTGCTCGTGCTCGTCGACACCGGCTCAGCGCGCTTGTTCACTTCAGCACCGCGACGACAGCTCCCTCCGCGATCGGATCCCCCTCCGCGACGAGGATCTCCGCGACTGTTCCGGCGCAGGGCGCCTCGATCGGGATCTCCATCTTCATCGACTCGACGATGATCAGCGACTCCCCCTCCGAAACCGCCTGACCGATCGTCACCTCGATCTTCCAGACGCTCCCGGCCACTTCCGACATGACCTTGGCCACCGTGCCCCCCCTCGCCTCGAAGCAAGAGGCGTTTGTCAACAATCACCAGGTTTTCATTCTTACCCGCCGCTTATCGCGCGTCAAGCGAGGCTGTGCCCGCACCGGCGCACGGGCGCACGGCGCGCGGCGCCGACGCACGCGCCGGACATGAAAAACCCCGCCGAAGCGGGGCTTTCTCGTTGCGTGTGCCTGCGCTCAGCGCGCCGGGCCGAAGCGCGGTCCCATCGCAAACAGCCGCTGGTCGGCGAGCGCGCGTTGCTCGGGGCTCAGGACCGCGTAGAGATCCTTCACCACCTTGCTCGTTTGCTCGGCCATCGCTGCGCCCTGCTTCATCATGGCCGCATGCTGCTCGATCCGATCGGCGGCGTTGCCCGCCGGCGCGGCCGCGTGCATCGTTGCCCTGAACGCCTGCATCGTCTGGAACTGGGTCTTGATCTGGGTGGCGTAGGCCTGCCAGGCGGCCTCCTGCTCGGCCGCGATCTTCAACTCGCCCTTCGACGCGGCCAGACGTGCGTCGAAGACGGCGGCGAAGTCGGCACCCTGCATTGCCTGCGGGCCCATGCCCATCATGCCGGGGCCCATACCCATCATTCCCTGGCCCCCGCCCATCATTCCGGGGTGCATGCCCTGCGGCCCCGCGCCCCCACCCATCATGCCGGGGTGCATGCCCTGTGGCCCCGGACCCCCACCCATCATTCCCGGGCCCATTCCGGCGCCGGGGCCGTAGCCGCCGGGACCGTAGCCACCGGGGTGCGCAACCGCCAGCGATGCCGCCAACCCGAGCGCCGCGACGCCCGCGGCGAGCATTGAGAGTTTGGTCGTGCGTTTCATGAATTTCTCCTTGAGTTGATCTGGTTCCGAGTGCGGTGCCCGACTTTGCGTTTTCTGCCATGCCTGCATCACGGTTCCCATTGAAGCGCACGCGTGTATCGGGCGTGTGTTCTTGTTGTAGCGCAGTGTGGCAAGGCCCCGGTCTTGTTACGCTGCGCTACAAATCAGCCGCCTGCCGGCGGCCGCGCGGCGCTATAAAGCACAGATGGACAAACCGGACCAAATCCTGATCGTCGACGACGACGCCGAAATCCGTGGCCTGCTGCGCGATTACCTGGCGAAGAACGGCTTCGAAGCGAGCGTTGCCGGCGACGGCAAGGCAATGTGGTCGGTGCTCGCGCGCGGCCGCGTCGACCTGATCGTTCTCGACCTGATGCTCCCTGGAGACGACGGACTCACGCTGTGCCGCAAGCTGCGTGCCGAATCGGACACGCCGGTGATCATGCTCACGGCGCTGGGCGAGGAGACCGACCGCATCGTGGGGCTGGAGATGGGCGCCGACGACTACCTCGCCAAGCCGTTCAGCCCGCGCGAACTTCTCGCGCGCATCAGGAGCGTGCTTCGCCGCCACCGCAGCCTGCCGGCAAATCTGCGCGCCGACCAGGCAAGCGAGATCGCATTCGCCGGCTGGCGACTGGACACGGTGGCGCGCCACCTGGTCTCGAGCGACGGTGTCGTGACCTCGCTGAGCGGCACCGAGTATCAGCTGCTGCGCGTCTTCCTCAGCCACCCCAATCACGTGCTCTCGCGCGACCAGCTGATGCTGCTGTCCAAGGGCCACGAGGCCGACCCGATGGACCGCAGCATCGACATCGGCGTGAGCCGGCTACGCCAACGCCTGGGCGACGACGCGGCCGAGCCTCGGATCATCAAGACCGTGCGCGGGGAGGGCTACGTGCTTGCG
>JAHEDO010000325.1 GCA_024641185.1 Burkholderiaceae bacterium
GATCGAAAAGGGAATGACCGAGGCCGACTTCGCCGAAATGGCCGCGGCCAGGGTCAAGCTGCTGGGCGAAATCGGGCTCGGGTCGGTCAAGGCCGGCGACGAGGCCGCGCAGATGGTCGCGTGGGCGCGCAAGCACGGCATGCAAAGCACGATCCACACCGGCGGGCCGTCGATTCCGGGCTCGGGGCTGATCGACGAGCAGGTGGTGCTCGAAGCCGACGCCGACATCATCGGTCATGTCAACGGCGGCCACACCTCGCTGCCGTACCGGGCGGTGTGCACGCTGTGCGAGCGCAGTTCGCGCGCGCTCGAGATCGTGCACAACGGCAACGAGCGCATTGCCATCCTCACCGCCAAGCACGCGGTGGAGCTGAAGTGCCCGCACCGCGTCATCCTCGGCACCGACGCGCCGGCCGGCTCGGGCGTGCAGCCGCTGGGCATCCTGCGGCTGATCTCGCTCATTTCGAGCCTGGCCGACATTCCGGCCGAAATCGTGTTCGGCTTTGCCACCGGCAACACCGCGCGCATGCGCAGCCTCGCGCAAGGGCTCGTCGAAGTCGGCCGGCCAGCCGACTTCGTGTTCATCGACAAGGCTCAGCATTCGGCCGGCCGCGACCTGCTCGACAGCGTGCGCCTGGGTGACATTCCCGGCGTGGGCATGGTGATGATCGACGGAGTGGTGCGTTGTCAGCGAAGCCGCAACACGCCGCCGGCGACCGAGGTGCCGGCGATCGTCCAGTGAGCAGTCCGCCGGTCCGACGCCGCCGCGACCGCGACGCGACCCAGGCGCGCATCCTGAAGGCGGCAATCGCCGAGTTCGCGCGCTTCGGCATCGCCGGCGCGCGCGGCGAGCGCATCGCGCAGCGCGCGCGCTCGAGCGAGCGCATGATCTATTACTACTTCGGCAGCAAGGACGGGCTGTTTCGGGCGGCGCTCGAGGCGGTATACGCGGCACTGCGCGACGCCGAACACGCTCTGGAACTCGACCAGCTCGAGCCGCAGGCCGCGCTCGAGGCTTTCTGCCGTTTCGTCTGGCGCTACTACGTCGAGCACCCAGAGTTCATCAGCCTGCTCAACACCGAGAACCTGCACCAGGCGCGCCACCTGAGAAAGTCCGAGCGGCTGGGTGAACTGGTCTCACCGGTGATCGGGCAGCTCGCGCAACTATTGAGCCGCGGCGAGCGCGCCGGCGTCTTTCGCGCCGGTGTCGACCCGGTGGAGCTTTACCTGGCGGTTGCCTCGCTCGGCTACTTCGCGCTTTCGAACCGCCACACGCTCTCGGCCGTGCTCGACCGCGACCTGCGCCTTGACGCGAACCTCGAGCGGCACTGGCGCGCCAGTGCCGAGATCGTCCGGCGATACCTCGCCGCCTGAGGCGAAACCGTTCTAGCGCTGCTGCAGCCGGTCGATGTAGTCGATCAGCGCGAGCACGCGAACGCGCACGTATGCTTCCGAGTTGTAGCCGACGTCCACATAGTGCTCGGCCGCGCGAACCCTGTAGCGCGTACCCCAGACCGGCATGTCGCGCGTGCCGTGCGGCCCGACCGCGGTCGTACCTTCGATCGACGCGTACAAGCGCGAAACGGGCAGCACGCCGCCGTTTTGCTTGGCCAGCACGGCGAGATTCGACGGCGCCTTCGAGAGGTAGCCCCTGCTGAGCGGGCCATCCCCCGTCCCGCCAAGGCCATGACAAGTCGCGCAGTACGACTCGAACTCGCGCTTGCCCCAATCGGGGGACATCTGGGCGACAGCGGCACCGCACACGACTATGAGGGAGGCCGCAATCGCAGCTTGCACTGGTTGCCTGCATGCCATCGTCTTCTCCTGTTCAAATGAGCCAGAACGAATGGTCGATTCCCTGTCAAAAACAGGCTGCGCGCGCCACCCTGATTACGCCATGCGAAATGTCAACTTTTACGCGACCGGGCCCGCCAGATTCCGGCGCGTCGGCCACGCCGCGCGGAGGCGGTGCGACGCGCGCACGAGCGCTTGATCCGCGTAGCCCCTACAATGCCGCGATGATGATCGGCTCGCTCCTCGACACCGACCTGTACAAGTTCACGATGATGCAGGTCGTGCTGCACCATTTCCCGGGTGCACAGGTCGAGTACCGGTTCAAGTGCCGCAACCGCGGCGTGAACCTCGTTCCCTACGTGAAGCAGATCAACGAGCAGATCGAGGCACTGTGCTCGCTACGCTTTGCCGAGGCCGAACTCGACTACCTGCGCAGCTTCAGGTTCATCAAGAGCGACTTCGTCGACTTCCTCGGGCTGTTCCAGATGAACCGCAAGTACATCTCGGTGCGACCGTCCGAAACCGGCGCGGGCGAGATCGACATCGTGATCAAGGGGCCCTGGCTGCACACGATCATGTTCGAGATCCCGGTACTCGCGATCGTCAACGAGACCTACTTCGCGAACACCGTGCCGGCCCCCGATTTTTCCGAGGGCCGCGAACGCCTGCAGGCCAAGATCGACCTGATCCGCACGCGCCCCGAACTCGAAGGGATCCGCATCGCCGACTACGGCACCCGCCGCCGCTTCTCGCGCACCTGGCACGAGGAAGTGATCCTGGCGTGCAAGAACGGGCTCGGCGAGGCCTTCGCCGGCACCTCGAACGTGATGTACGCGATGAAGGATGGCGTGTTGCCGCTCGGCACGATGGCGCACGAATACCTGCAGGCCTGCCAGGCGCTGGGGCCGAGGCTGCGCGACTCGCAGGTCTTCGGTTTCGAGATGTGGGCGCGCGAGTATCGCGGCGACCTCGGCATCGCGCTGTCGGATGTCTACGGCTTCGACGCATTCCTGCGCGACTTCGACATGTACTTCTGCAAGCTGTTCGACG
>JAHEDO010000326.1 GCA_024641185.1 Burkholderiaceae bacterium
CGGGCCGCCAGCCTACCGCCTGCGACCGGCAGCCGCAACTTCGCGGCGGGATCCTGCCCGGGTCGGGACCGGCTTCGCGGCGGGGTCCTGCCCGGGTCGGGGCCGGCTTCGCGGTGGAATCGCGCCTGGGTCGGTGCTGCGCCGTCGCTGTTATATTGAGTCAAGGAGCCTGCGGCCGGGCCGCTCACATGTGCGCGCCAGCCGCCGCAGTCGAGCCGCATGCGCACGAAACAGACCGCGCTGATCACCGTCCGGGGCCTCGCCGACCTGATCCAGGCGCTGCACCACCGGGGGTACGCCGTCATCGGCCCGACCCGCCGCGACGGCGCGATCGTCTACGACCGCGTCGATTCCGTCGGTGAGCTTCCGGCCGGCTGGACCGACGAGCACGGCCCCGGACATTACCGGCTGCGGCGCCGCGACGACGACGCGCTGTTCGGTTACGTCGTCGGCCCGAACAGCTGGAAGCAGCAACTGCATCCGCCGCGCCGGCGACTGTGGCGGGCGCGTCGCAGCGACGGCAAGGTGGAGATCGCGCCGCAGCGCGACGAATCGCCGCCGCTGGCCTTCATCGGCGTGCGCAGCTGCGATCTGCACGCGATCGACATCCAGGACCGTGTCTTCGCCGCACCCGAGCATCGCGACGAGGATTACCGCGCGCGCCGGGAGCAGGCCTTCATCGTCGCGGTGAACTGCACCGAGGCGCGCCAGAGCTGCTTCTGCGCCTCGATGGGGACCGGTCCGCGTGCCGATGGCGGCCACGATCTCGCGCTCACCGAACTGATCGACGCCGACCGTCACGACTTCCTCGTCGAGGTCGGCTCCGAGCGCGGCCAAGCGCTGCTCGGCGAGATCGCGGCGCCCGACGCGAGCGAAGCGGATCACGAACTGGCGCGTCGGCTCGGCAAACGCGCGCTGTCGCAGATGGGCCGCGGTCTAGACACCGAGGGCCTGAAGGAACGCCTGCAGGGCAATCCCGAACACCCCCGCTGGGCCGAGATCGCGAGCCGCTGCCTGGCCTGCGCGAACTGCACGATGGTCTGCCCGACCTGCTTTTGCACCAGCGTCCACGACAGCACCGACCTCGACGGACAGCACGCCGAACGCTGGCTGCGCTGGGATTCCTGCTTCAACCCCGAGCACGCCTACGTGCACGGCGGCAGCCTGCGCCCGTCGACGCGGGCCCGCTATCGCCAATGGCTCACGCACAAGCTCGCGCACTGGATCGACCAGTTCGGCGTGAGCGGCTGCGTGGGCTGCGGTCGCTGCATCTCCTGGTGCCCCGCGGGCATCGACGTCACCGAGGAGGCCGCGGCGATCCGCAACGTCACCGTCGATCGGAGCACGACACCATGAAGACGATCGAAGACCTGCTGAGAACCCATCCCTTCAGCCAGGGCCTGGACGAAGAGATCCTGCGCCTGATCGCCGGTTGCGCGACCAACGTGGTGTTCGAGGCCGGCAGCTACCTGTTTCGCGCCGAGGGCAGTGCGGACCGCTTCTTCCTGGTGCGCCACGGCACCGTCGCGCTCGAGACGTTCGTGCCCGGCCAGGGTCCGCTGACCTTCCTCACCGTGAAGAGCGGCGAGATGCTCGGCGTGACCTGGCTGGTGCCTCCGTATCGCTGGGCCTACGACGCCCGCGCGGTCGAGCTCACGCGCGCGATCGCCTTCGACGCCACCTGCCTGCGCGACAAGTGCGAAGCGGACCACCATGTCGGGTACGAGCTGATGAAGCGCTTCGTGCCGGCGCTGGTGGAGCGGCTGCACATGGCGCAGATCCAGATCGCCGACATCTACGGCCCGGGGGGCACTAAGTGAACCTTGCGGGCCCCTCCCTGCGCAATTGGCGCGCGTCGACATGAAGCGCGACGCCCTGCAGCCCGTCTTCCTGCCGGTGCGCCGACGGTCGCGCGAGACGGCAGACGTGGTCACGCTCGAATTCGACGCGAGCGACGCAGGTGCCGCGGATAACGCGAGGCACGCGGGCGTGGGTTGGAACGGATTCGCCGCCGGCCAGTTCAACATGCTGTACGCGTTCGGTGTCGGTGAGATCCCGGTGAGCGTCAGCGGCGATCCCGCCGATCCGCGACGCATCGTCCACACGATCCGTGCGGTGGGGCCGGTGAGCCGGGCGCTCGCGGCGGCCCGGCGCGGCGAGCAGATCGGTCTGCGCGGCCCCTATGGCAGCCGCTGGCCATTGCAGGAGTCGGTCGGCCGCGACGTCCTGATCGTCGCCGGCGGTCTCGGGCTGGCGCCGCTGCGTCCGGTGCTGCTGCACGTGCTTCGCCATCGCGCATCGTACGGACGGGTCGCGCTGCTGTGCGGAGCGCGCACGCCGCAGGACCTGCTCTTTCGCCGCGAGCTCGACGGCTGGCGCCGCCTGCCCGGGCTGCAGGTGCGCGTGGCGGTCGATCGCGCCGGACCCGACTGGGAGGGGGACGTGGGCGTGGTCACGCGGCAGTTCGCGAAGGTGCGCTTCGATCCGCTCGAAGCGATCGCCATGGTCTGCGGCCCGGAGATCATGATTCGCGCGGCCGCGCTGGCGCTGGAGAGCCAGGGCGTCGAGCCGGATCGCGTACACGTCTCGATGGAGCGCAACATGCAGTGCGCGATCGGCCAGTGCGGCCATTGTCAGTTCGGGCCCCGGTTCGTCTGCAGGGACGGTCCGGTGTTCGCCTACTCGGAGGTCGCCGCGATGATGGCGGTTCGCGAACTGTGAGCACCGAGCGCGGCACGGCCCGCAGGCCGCTGCGACGCCCCAGGCTGGCAGTCTGGAAGTTCGCGTCCTGCGACGGTTGCCAATT
>JAHEDO010000366.1 GCA_024641185.1 Burkholderiaceae bacterium
CGTGAAGATGATCGTGACGCTGATTGCGCCGATCGCCATGGAGCAGGGCCTGCGCTTTGCCATCCGCGAGGGTGGCAGGACCGTGGGCGCCGGCGTCGTCGCCAAGGTCCTCGAGTAATCGTCGCGCAAATACGGGCGGCCGTCCGGCCGTCCATCGTTCTTTTAGGAAACCGAAATGCAAAGCCAGAAGATCCGAATCCGCCTGAAGGCGTTCGATTACAAACTGATCGACCAGTCGGCGGCCGAGATCGTCGACACCGCGAAACGCACCGGGGCGGTGGTGCGCGGGCCGGTGCCGCTGCCCACCCGGATCCAGCGTTACGACGTGCTGCGTTCGCCGCACGTGAACAAGACGTCGCGCGACCAGTTCGAGATTCGCACGCACCAGCGGCTGATGGATATCGTGGAACCCACCGACAAGACGGTCGACGCACTGATGAAGCTCGACCTTCCCGCCGGTGTCGACGTCGAGATCAAGCTGCAGTGATCCCGGCCCAGGCTTGTCGGGGCGCGGTTTTCACGCTATAATTTAAAGCTTTTCCGGATCCGGCCCTGCCAGATAACGGGAAGTTTGGAACGCCAGGCCGGATTCGTCCGGCAGGCAAGATACCGAGGGCGCCCATGGGCGCGCGGATTCAACACCCGGCCAATCGCAGCCGGGATTGGAGATAACAATGAGCCTTGGCCTTGTGGGACGCAAGGTCGGCATGATGCGCATATTCACCGATGATGGCGATTCCATCCCGGTGACGGTGCTCGACGTGTCGAACAACCGCGTCACCCAAATCAAGACCGTCGACAACGACGGGTACAGCGCCGTTCAGGTCACCTACGGGCAGCGTCGGGCGTCGCGGGTCATCAAGCCCCGGGCCGGACACTTCGCCAAGGCGGGTGTCGAAGCCGGCAGCGTCCTGAAGGAATTCCGGGTCGACGAGGCTGGCATGGGCGAACTCAAGCCCGGCGCCGTGATCTCGGCTGAAATCTTCCAGGTCGGCCAGAAGGTCGACGTCGCGGGCACGTCCCACGGCAAGGGCTTTGCCGGAACGATCAAGCGCCACAATTTCGCATCCGGCCGCGCGTCGCACGGCAACTCGCGTTCGCACAACGTTCCCGGTTCGATCGGCATGGCGCAGGATCCCGGTCGCGTGTTTCCCGGCAAGCGGATGGCGGGCCACCTTGGCGCGGTAGCGCGAACGGTGCAGAACCTCGTAATCGCCAGGGTCGACGCCGAGCGGCAGTTGCTGTTGGTCAGGGGCGCGGTTCCCGGTGCCAAGAACGGCAGCGTCGTCGTGACGCCGGCGGTGCGCGCCGGCTCGAAGGTCTAAGGAGCGGCGATGGAACTGAACCTGCTGAATGATCTGGGTCAGCCCTCGTCGAAGGTCGAAGCCCCGGACACGATCTTCGGGCGCGATTTCAACGAGCCGCTGGTGCACCAGGTCGTGATCGCCTACCAGGCGAACGCCAGAAGCGCCAACCGCAAACAGAAGGACCGCTCCGAGGTCAAGCATTCGACCAAGAAGCCCTGGAAGCAGAAGGGCACGGGGCGTGCGCGCGCCGGCATGACGTCGAGCCCGATCTGGCGCGGCGGCGGCAAGGCCTTCCCGAACTCGCCCGAAGAGAACTTCTCGCACAAGGTCAACCGCAAGATGTTCCGGGCCGGGCTGTGCTCGATCCTGTCGCAACTCGCGCGCGACGATCGGCTCGCGGTCATCGAGGACATGTCGGTCGATGCGCCCAAGACCAAGCTGCTCGCGCAGAAGATCAAGGCAATGGGGCTCGATTCGGTGCTGCTGATTACCGACAACCCCGACGAGAACCTGCTGCTCGCGTCGCGCAACCTGATCAATGTGCTGGTCGTCGAGCCGAAGAACGCCGACCCCCTGTCGCTGGTGCACTACAAGAAGGTGCTGATCACCAAGCCGGCGCTCGCAAAGGTCCAGGAGATGCTGGGATGAACCAGGAACGTCTGATGAAGGTGCTGCTCGCGCCGATCGTCTCCGAGAAGAGCACGATGGTCGCGGAAAAGAACGAGCAGGTGGCGTTTCGCGTGCTGCAGGACGCCACCAAGCCTGAAATCAAGGCTGCCGTGGAACTTCTGTTCAAGGTCAAGGTCGAGTCGGTCCAGGTGCTCAACACCAAGGGCAAGAGCAAGCGCTTCGGGCGCTTCGAAGGCCGCCGGCGCAACACGCGCAAGGCCTACGTAAGCCTCGCACCCGGGCAGGAAATCAACTTTGCGGAGGCGATGTAATGGCCGTCGTCAAAACCAAGCCCACGTCTGCCGGGCGCCGCTCGATGGTCAAGGTGGTCACGGCCGGCATGCACAAGGGCAAGCCGGAGCCGTCGCTCGTCGAGGCCAAGAAGCGTGGCTCAGGACGTAACAACAACGGCCACATCACGGTCCGGCACAGGGGCGGCGGGCACAAGGCCCACTACCGCATCGTCGACTTCAAGCGCAACAAGGACGGGATCCCGGCCAAGGTCGAGCGCCTCGAGTACGACCCCAACCGAAGCGCGCGGATCGCATTGCTGTGCTACGCCGACGGCGAGCGTCGCTACATCCTCGCGCCGCGCGGCGTCGAGGCGGGTGTCACGCTGATGAGCGGTTCCGAGGCGCCGATCCGGCCGGGCAACACGCTGCCCATCCGCAACATCCCGGTCGGCTCGTCGATCCACGCGATCGAGATGCAGCCGGGCAAGGGCGCGCAGCTCGCGCGTTCGGCGGGAACGTCGGCGAGGCTGCTGGCTCGTGAAGGCACCTACGCGCAGCTGCGCCTGCGGTCGGGCGAGATTCGCAAGGTGCACATCGAGTGCCGCGCCACCATCGGCGAAGTCGGCAACGAGGAGCACAGCCTGCGCACGATCGGCAAGGCCGGCGCCAACCGCTGGCGCGGGATTCGTCCGACGGTTCGCGGCATCTCGATGAACCCGGTGGATCACCCGCACGGTGGCCGCTCGAACGGGGGCGGCCATCCGGTGTCGCCGTGGGGCACGCCGACCAAGGGTTACAAGACCCGCCGCAACAAGCGCACCGATACGCTGATCGTGCAGCGTCGCGGCCGCAAGTAACAGGTGAGAGGCGAATAAGTCATGGCACGTTCAGTAAAGAAAGGGCCCTTCGTCGACGCCCACCTGATGCACAAGGTCGACGTCGCGAACGCCACCAAGGACAAGAAGCCGATCAAGACCTGGTCGCGCCGTTCAACGATCGTCCCCGAGTTCATCGGGCTGACGATCGCGGTGCACAACGGCAAGCAGCACGTCCCGGTGTTCGTCAACGAGAACATGGTTGGTCACAAGCTCGGCGAGTTTGCGTTGACCCGCACGTTCAAAGGTCACGCCGCGGACAGGAAGTCTGCGGTCAGGCGCTAAGGGGGTAATGATGGAAACTCAAGCGTCTCTGCGCGGTGTGCGCCTGTCGGCCCAGAAGGGTCGGCTGGTCGCAGACCTCGTGCGCGGCAAGCCGGTCGAGCATGCGTTGAACATTCTCACCTTCTCGCCGAAGAAGGCCGCGCGCATCGTCAAGAAAGTGCTCGAATCGGCGATCGCCAATGCCGAGCACAACGACGGCGCCGACATCGACGAGCTCAAGGTCACATCGATCAACGTCGAGAAGGGCGCGTCGCTCAAACGGTTTCAGGCGCGGGCCAAGGGCCGCGGCTGCAAGATCGAAAAGCAGACCTGCCATATCTACGTCAAGGTCGGCGACAAGGTCGGCAAATAAGGGCGATCGGAAGGAAGACATGGGACAGAAAATTCACCCGACCGGATTCCGCCTTTCAGTCAGTCGGAACTGGGCCTCGCGCTGGTATGCAAACGACCGCGCGTATCCGCAGATGCTCATGGAGGACCTCAAGGTCCGCGAGTACCTGCGCAAGAAGCTGAAGACCGCCTCGGTGGGCCGCGTGCTCATCGAGCGGCCGGCCAAGAACGCGCGCATCACGATCTTCTCGGCGCGTCCGGGCGTCGTGATCGGCAAGAAGGGCGAGGACATCGAGCTGCTCAAGTCGGACTTGGCACGCCTGATCGGCGTTCCGGTCCACGTGAACATCGAAGAGATCCGCAAGCCCGAGACCGATGCGCAGCTGATCGCGGATTCGATCACCCAGCAGCTCGAACGGCGGATCATGTTCCGCCGCGCGATGAAGCGTGCGATGCAGAACGCGATGCGTCTCGGCGCCCTCGGCGTCAAGATCATGAGTTCGGGCCGCTTGAACGGCGCCGAGATCGCCCGCGTCGAGTGGTACCGCGAAGGCCGCGTCCCGCTCCATACGCTGCGTGCGGATATCGACTACGGCTTCTCCGAGGCTCTGACGACGTACGGAATCATCGGCGTCAAGGTCTGGGTCTACAAGGGCGACACGCTGGGCCGCAACGAGGCCCCGCAGGGTGCCGAGAAGGACGTCGCGCCCCCGCCCGAGAGGGACGAACGCCGCACCCGCCGTGTGCCCCCCAAGCCGGGCGCCCGCCCGGCAGCGGGCCGCCGCCGCGCGGAGCCGGCCGAGGCGGACGCGAAGAATGCACCCGAGAAGGCCGCTGGCACTGCCGATGCGCCCAAGCCCGCGGTCAAGCGCGTGCGCAAGGCGCCCGCCGCCGGCGCTGCGCCGACCGAGAACAAAGCAGGCGAACAGAAGGAGTGAGCGATGCTGCAACCCGCTCGACGCAAGTATCGTAAGGATCAGAAGGGCCGCAACAAGGGCCTGGCCACGCGTGGCGCCTCGGTGGCGTTCGGTGAGTTCGGCCTGAAGGCCACCGGCCGTGGCCGGCTGACCGCGCGCCAGATCGAAGCCGCCCGGCGTGCAATGACCCGCCACATCAAGCGTGGCGGCCGGATCTGGATCCGGATCTTCCCGGACAAGCCGATCTCGAAGAAGCCGGCCGAAGTGCGGATGGGCAACGGCAAGGGCAACGTCGAGTACTACATCGCGCAGATCCAGCCGGGCAAGGTGCTCTACGAGATGGACGGTGTGAACGAGGCGCTGGCGCGCGAGGCGTTTGCGCTCGCCGCGGCCAAGCTTCCGATCGCGACGGTGTTCGTCACCCGCATGGTCGGCGCCTGATCGGGCGCGACAACTGAAAAAGGTTTGGGATGAAAGCCAGCGAACTGCGCGCCAAGGATCCGGAGGCGCTGAACAAGGAACTAGCCGATCTGATGCGAGCGCATTTTTCCCTGCGCATGCAGCACGGCACGCAGCAATTGTCGAACACCAGCCAGCTGCGCAAGACCCGTAAGGACATCGCCCGGGTGCGCACCTTGCTCAAGGAAAAGGCAGCAAGCAAATGACCGACGCGCAAGCCACTCCCGCGCTCTCGCGCACCCTGGTCGGGCGTGTGACGAGCAACAAAATGACCAAGACGGTGACCGTGCTCGTCGAGCGCAAGGTCAAGCACCCGATCTATGGCAAGTACATCGTCAAAAGCACGAAGTACCACGCCCACGCGGAGACGCCCCTGAGCGAGGGCGACACAGTGGAGATCCAGGAAAGCCGTCCGATCTCCAAGACCAAGGCGTGGAAGGTCGTGCGCCTGGTCCAGGCCGCCACAATCGTTTGAGCGGCGCCGGCCGGAAGGCTGGCGCGGGTACGGGCGCGATTTGTTTGACAGGCTCGCGCATTCATGCCATTATTAAAGGCTTCCGGTTTGGAGCGCGGTAGCGCCCTCGCCGGAAAATCAACCCGAACTACGGGACCAAGACTGACCGTCAGCCGGTCGGTGCCACGCGGGCCAGACAGCGCCCGCCGGCGCTTTCTGGCGGCGGATTAAGTTGGGACGGAAACAGCAATGATCCAGATGCAGTCGACGTTGGGCGTCGCCGACAATACCGGCGCTCGTTCGGTGATGTGTATCAAGGTGCTCGGCGGCTCCAAGCGTCGCTATGCGGGCATCGGAGACATCATCAAGGTGAGCGTCAAGGAGGCCCAGCCTCGCGGACGCGTGAAGAAGGGCGAGATCTACAACGCCGTCGTCGTTCGCACAGCCAAGGGCGTGCGCAGGCAGGACGGCTCGCTGGTGCGCTTCGACGGCAATGCCGCGGTGCTGCTGAACAACAAGCTGGAGCCGATCGGCACCCGCATCTTCGGACCGGTGACGCGCGAACTGCGCACCGAGCGCTTCATGAAGATCGTGTCGCTCGCGCCCGAAGTACTCTGACGAGGTCTGCGATGGAAAAGATCCGCAAGGGCGACGAGGTCGTCGTGATCGCCGGGCGCGACAAGGGCAAGCGCGGCGCAGTGCTGCGCCGGCTGGGCGATGCGCACCTGGTGGTCGAGGGTGTGAACATGGTCAAGAAGAATCAGCGGCCGAACCCGATGAAGGGCGAGACCGGCGGAATCGTCGACAAGGTGATGCCGATCGACCGGTCCAACGTGATGCTGTTCAACCCGGCCACCGGCAAGGGTGATCGCGTCGGCATTCGCACGCTCGAGGACGGCAAGAAGGTTCGCTTCTTCAAGTCCAACGGCGAGATCGTGAAGGCCTGACGGCCGTCTCGAACCTGAAGGGATAACGCAACATGGCTCGCCTGCAACAGCAATTTCGCGAGAAGATCGTCCCCGACCTGATCCAGAAGTTCGGTTACAAGTCGGTGATGGAAGTTCCCCGCATCAGCAAGATCACGCTGAACATGGGTGTGTCCGAGGCGGTGGCGGACAAGAAGGTGATGGACGCCGCTGTCGGCGACATGACCAAGATCGCCGGGCAGAAAGTCGTGGTCACGAAGGCCAAGAAGCCGATCGCCGGATTCAAGATCCGCGAAGGCTATCCGATCGGCTGCATGGTCACGCTTCGCGGTGCCAGGATGTACGAGTTCCTCGACCGGCTGGTCACGGTGGCCCTGCCCAGGGTGCGCGATTTCCGGGGGATCTCCGGGCGCGCATTCGACGGTCGCGGCAACTACAACATCGGTGTCAAGGAACAGATCATCTTTCCCGAGATCGAGTACGACAAGGTCGATGCGCTGCGCGGTTTGAACATCAGCATCACGACCACCGCAAAAACCGACGACGAGGCGAAGGCGCTGCTGACCGCGTTCCGCTTCCCGTTCCGCAACTGAGGGCGATTGACGTGGCCAAACTCTCCCTGATCAACCGCGAACTCAAGCGCGAAGCTCTGGTGAAGAAATTCGCCAAGAAGCGGGCCGAGTTGCAGGCGGTCATCGACGACCAGTCGCGCTCCGAGGAGGAGCGCTATCAGGCGCGGCTGAAGTTGCAGCAGCTCCCGCGAAATTCGAGCCCGACGCGGCTGCGTAACCGGTGCGAATTGACGGGGCGCCCGCGTGGCACCTACCGCAAGTTCGGTCTGGGGCGCAACAAGCTGCGAGAGAAGGCGATGCGCGGCGAAGTGCCGGGCATCACCAAGGCGAGCTGGTAACGAGGAATTAAAGATGAGCATGAGCGATCCGGTCGCCGACATGTTCACGCGCATCCGTAACGGGCAGCGCGTGGAGAAGGATTCGGTGTCGATGCCTTCGTCAAAACTGAAAGTCGCGATTGCCCAAGTCCTAAAGGACGAGGGGTATATCGAGGGTTTCGCCGTCAAGGGCGACGGCGCCAAGCCCGAGCTCGAAGTTCAGCTCAAGTACTACGCTGGCCGTCCGGTCATCGAGCGTATTGAGCGTGTGTCGCGCCCCGGGCTGCGCATCTACAAGGGCCGCCACTCGCTGCCCCAGGTGATGAACGGGCTCGGAGTGGCAATCGTCACCACCTCGCGTGGCGTGATGACCGATCGCCGTGCTCGCGCCGATGGCGTGGGCGGCGAGGTCCTCGGCTACGTGGCCTGACGGGGAGCAAGCGATGTCACGAGTTGCACGCATCCCGGTCCCGGTACCCGCTGGCGTCGACGTCCAGCTGTCGGCCGACACGATCAGCACGAAAGGCCCGTTGGGGACGCTGAACCAGCGCATCAATCCGCTGGTTCGGATCACCCGCAACGGCGCGGAGCTGGTGTTCGAAGGCGCAGACGAGTCGCGCGAAGCTCGCGCGATGAGCGGCACGTATCGCGCGCTCGTCGCCAACATGGTGACGGGTGTCTCGAAAGGTTTCGAGAAGAAGCTCATGCTGGTCGGAACGGGTTATCGGGCGCAGGCACAGGGCGCCAACCTGAACCTGTCGCTCGGCTTCTCGCACCCGGTCGTATACAAGCTGCCCGAAGGCGTGAAGGCGGAAACGCCGGTTCAGACCGAGATCCTGATCAAGGGTTCGGACCGCCAGAAGGTGGGCCAGGTGGCTGCGGAGATCCGGGCGTACAGGCCGCCGGAGCCCTACAAGGGCAAGGGCGTGCGCTATTCGAACGAAATCGTGGCGCTCAAGGAAGTCAAGAAGAAGTAACGGGCCGCTAAAGCACAGGACAAGAGGCGATGGACAAGAATCAAGGTCGTTTGCGCCGTGCGCGTCAGACGCGGCACAAGATCCGCGAGCTGCGGGTCAACCGCTTGACGGTGTTCCGCTCGAACACGCACATCTACGCGAACATCACCGACGCGTTCGGAGACCGTGTGCTCGTGTCGGCTTCGACCGTGGAGTCGGAAGTTCGCACACAGCTCGGGGGCGCCGGGCAGAACAAGAACGCGGCAGCGGTCATCGGCAAGCGCATCGCCGAGAAGGCGCTGGCTGCAGGAATCGACAGCGTTGCGTTCGACCGCGCCGGGTATCGTTACCACGGCCGAGTCAAAGCGCTGGCCGAGGCTGCCCGCGAGGCCGGCCTGAAGTTCTGACGTACAGGAATCGACTATGGCGAAGATCCAGGCGAGAGTCGGCGGCGAGGATCGCGACGACGGTTTGAAGGAAAAGATGATCGCGGTCAATCGTGTGACCAAGGTCGTCAAGGGCGGGCGCATCCTCGGCTTCGCGGCGCTGGTCGTCGTCGGCGACGGTGACGGTCGCATCGGCATGGGCAAGGGCAAGGCACGTGAGGTGCCGGTCGCCGTGCAGAAGGCGATGGACGAGGCCCGTCGCAAGATGTTCAAGGCGAGCCTGAAGGGCGGCACGCTGCACCATGTGGTGCACGGTCAGCACGGTGCGGCGAAGGTCTTCCTCGCGCCCGCGCCCGATGGCACCGGCATCATTGCGGGCGGCCCGATGCGGGCGATTTTCGAGGTGATGGGTGTGAGCAACATCGTCGCGAAGAGCCACGGGTCGAGCAACCCCTACAACATGGTGCGGGCGACGCTGAATGCGCTGGGCAAAATGAGCACGCCGTCCGAGATCGCCGCCAAGCGGGGCAAATCGGTCGAGGAAATCTTCGGCTGACGCCCCAGGGCGCCGGTCTGAGCGCGGGTGCCGCCGGCCCAACGGAGAATTCGATGAGCAATAAGACAGTGAAAGTGACCCTGGTCAGAAGCCCCAACGGAACGCGCGGATCGCATCGCGCGACCGTGCTTGGGCTCGGGTTGAAGAAGATTAATCAGACCCGCGAGCTCGAGGACACCCCCGCGGTGCGCGGAATGATCAACAAGGTCTCGTACCTCGTTCGGGTCGAGTGAGCTGGAGTAGACCATGCGATTGAACGCATTGAAGCCCGCCGAGGGCAGCAAGCACGCCCGCAAGCGGGTCGGGCGAGGCATTGGCTCCGGCCTGGGCAAGACCGCGGGTCGCGGGCACAAGGGCCAGAAGTCGCGTTCGGGCGGCTTCCATAAGGTCGGGTTCGAGGGCGGCCAGATGCCGCTGCAGAGACGGCTGCCGAAGCGGGGCTTCAAATCGATGACCGCGGGCGATACGGTCGAGGTGAGGCTTTCCGACCTCGAGCGCCTCGGCGTCGAGGAAATCGATCTGCTGACGCTCAAGCAGGCCCGCGTGATTCCCCAGGTTGCCAAGGCGGCCAAGGTGATCCTGTCGGGAAAGCTGACCCGCAAGGTCAGCCTGAAAGGCCTGGGCGCGACCAAGGGCGCGAAGGCGGCCGTCGAGGCAGCGGGCGGATCGCTCGCCTGAGGCGGGCGAACGTCCCTGCGGCGGCAATCAAGCAATAAGGCGAACAGCGAGTGGCAACCGGTTCCGCGGCATTGGCAAAATCAGGGAAGTTCGGCGATCTGAAGCGCCGGCTCTGGTTCCTGCTGCTCGCGCTCGTCGTTTATCGGATCGGTGCGCACATCCCGGTCCCGGGAATCGACCCGGACCAGCTGGCCAGCCTGTTCAAGGGGCAGCAGGGCGGCATCCTGGGCATGTTCAACATGTTCTCGGGTGGCGCGCTGAGGCGCTTCACCGTGTTCGCGCTCGGGATCATGCCGTACATCTCGGCGTCGATCATCATGCAGCTGATGACGGTCGTGGTGCCGCAGCTGGAGGCGCTGAAGAAGGAAGGCGAGGCCGGGCGCCGCACGATCACCAAGTACACCCGCTGGTTCACTGCCGGGCTCGCCACTTTCCAGGCGCTGGGGATCGCAGTCGCGCTCGAGTCGCAGGCCGGCCTGGTGATCGACCCGGGCATCCAGTTCCGCTTTACCGCGGTCGTGTCTCTGGTGACAGGCACGATGTTCCTGATGTGGATGGGCGAGCAGATTACCGAGCGCGGCCTGGGCAACGGAATTTCGATCCTGATCTTCGGTGGAATCGCCGCAGGGCTTCCGGCAGCGGTGGCCGGCATGGGCGAACTGGTGAGCACCGGATCGATGAGCGCGGTCGTCGCGCTGTTCATCGTCGTGCTCGTCGGTCTGGTGACCGCGGCGGTGGTCTTCGTCGAGCGCGGGCAGCGCAAGATCACCGTGAACTACGCGAAACGCCAGGTCGGCAACCGGGTCTACGGCGGCCAGTCGTCCCACCTGCCGCTGAAGCTGAACATGTCGGGCGTGATCCCGCCGATCTTCGCCTCATCGATCATCCTGTTCCCGGCGACACTGGCGCAATGGTTTACGTCTGGCGACACCAGCAACCCGGTGACGCGAGTGCTCAAGGATGTCGCAGCGACGCTGGCGCCCGGACAGCCGGTCTATACGATGTTGTACGCGGCAGCGATCATTTTCTTCTGCTTCTTCTACACGGCGCTGGTGTTCAACAGCCGAGACACCGCCGAGAACCTGAAGAAGAGCGGCGCCTTCGTCCCCGGGATCCGTCCCGGCGAGCAGACCGCTCGGTACATCGACAAGATTCTCATGCGGCTGACGCTGGCTGGCGCGGTCTACATCACCGCGGTGTGCCTGCTGCCGGAATTCCTGGTGCTGAAATGGAACGTGCCGTTCTATTTCGGCGGGACGTCGCTGCTGATCATCGTGGTTGTCACGATGGACTTCATGTCGCAGGTGCAGGCTTACGTCATGTCGCACCAGTACGAGAGTCTGCTCAAGAAGGCGAATGCGAAAGGATTGGGCGCCTGAGCCCATAGACGGATGGCTAGGAAGGCGCGACCAGCCAAGCGCAGATCTGATGCCGGCGCGGGGTTCACGAGCAAGGAGGACGTGATCCAGATGCTGGGCGAGGTGGTGGAGAACCTGCCCAACGCGACGTTTCGCGTGAAACTGGAGAACGGCCACATGGTGCTCGGGCACATCTCCGGAAAGATGCGGATGCATTACATCCGGATCCTGCCGGGGGACAAGGTGACAGTGGAATTGACGCCCTACGACCTGTCGCGGGCGCGGATCGTGTTCAGGGCCAAGTGAGGCCCTGAGGAATCAAACAGGCTCGAGGTGAACCATGAAAGTAATGGCATCAGTGAAGAAAATGTGCCGCAAGTGCAAGGTGATCAAGCGCAACGGCGTGGTCCGCGTGATTTGCACTGATCCGCGGCACAAGCAGCGCCAGGGTTAAGAGAGGACAAGCATGGCACGTATTGCCGGTATCAATATTCCGGACCGTCAGCACACCGAAATCGGGCTGACGGCGATTTATGGCGTCGGCCGCGCGCGCGCGAGAGCGATTTGCGAGGCTGCCAGCGTTCCCTACTCGAAGAAGGTCAAGGACCTGAACGACGCGGAGCTCGAGCGCATTCGCGAGCAGCTGTCGCGCTTCACCGTCGAGGGCGATCTGAGGCGGGAAGTGTCGATGTCGGTCAAGCGCCTGATGGACCTGGGCTGCTATCGCGGTGTCCGGCACCGTCGCGGCCTGCCGGTCCGGGGACAGCGCACGCGCACCAATGCCCGTACCCGCAAGGGTCCGCGCAAAGCGGGCGTCGCCCTGAAGAAGTAATCGGAGGCACATAGACAATGGCAACCAAATCACAGTCGTCCGCGGCCGCGGCCGCCGCGTCGAGGGCGCGAAAGAAGTCGCGCAAGAACGTCTCGGACGGCATCGCGCACATTCACGCATCCTTCAACAACACGATCATCACGATCACCGATCGGCAGGGCAACGCTCTGTCGTGGGCGTCGTCGGGCGGCGCGGGCTTCAAGGGTTCGCGCAAGTCGACGCCGTTCGCCGCGCAGGTGGCGGCCGAGTCGGCCGGCCGTGCGGCACAGGAATGCGGGATCAAGAACCTGGAAGTCCAGATTCGCGGCCCGGGCCCCGGTCGGGAGTCGTCGGTCCGCGCGCTCAATGCGCTGGGGATCAAGATCATGCAGATCCAGGACGTGACGCCGATTCCCCACAACGGCTGCCGTCCGCCGAAGCGTCGTCGCATCTGACGCAGTCCTGGCAAGGACCGCCGCCCGGCGGTCCGCGACACGCGCCTTCCCGGGCGTCTCGCGAATTCCGGGCATGCAAGACCACCGTCTGTCGCCCGCGGCGCTCGTCGCCCGGGAACGAACAAAAGACAGACTAACCGCGGGAATGCGCTGCCGGGCGCCCTCCGCGTATTCATGAAGGAACAAACGTGGCACGTTATACCGGACCGAAAGCAAAGCTGTCCCGCCGTGAAGGCACGGACCTTTTTCTCAAGAGCGCGCGTCGCGGGCTCGACTCGAAATGCAAGCTCGACAGCAAGCCGGGCCAGCACGGGCGTACCTCGGGTGCGCGCATGTCGGACTTCGGTATTCAGCTTCGAGAGAAGCAGAAGGTCAAGCGGATGTACGGCATCCTGGAGCGGCAGTTCCGTCGCTATTACGCCGAGGCGGTCCGCCGCCGCGGCAATACGGGCGAGAACCTGCTGCAGCTGCTCGAGTGCCGCCTGGACAACGTCGTGTACCGGATGGGCTTCGGGTCGACGCGCGCCGAGGCGCGGCAGCTCGTGAGTCACAAGGCGATCGCCCTGAACGGCAGGACCCTGAACGTGCCGTCGGCACTGGTCAAGCCCAACGACGTGGTCGCCGTGCGCGAGGCGTCGAAGAAGCAGGCCCGGATTCAGGACTCCCTGAACTTGGCCGAGCAGGGCGGCCTGCCGTCGTGGGTATCGGTCGACAAGGGCAAGCTCGAGGGCGTGTTCAAGGCGGTGCCTGATCGCACCGACCTGTCGCCTGACATCAACGAGAGCCTGATCGTCGAGTTGTACTCGCGCTAATCGAAGGGATTCCTCTATGCAGACTGCAATGTTGAAGCCGCGGATCGTCGAGGTGGAGCAGGTCGGACCCTCGCACGCCCGCGTTGTGATGGAACCGTTCGAGCGCGGCTATGGGCACACGCTCGGCAATGCCCTGCGCCGGGTCCTGTTGTCCTCGATGGTGGGTTACGCGCCGACCGAGGTTCAGATGACGGGCGTGGTGCACGAGTACTCGACCATCGACGGGGTCCGCGAGGACGTCGTCGACCTGTTGCTCAATCTCAAGGGCGTCGTATTCAAGCTGCACAACCGCGACGAGGTCTTTCTGACCCTGCGCAAGGAAGGTGCCGGCCCGGTCACCGCGGCCGACATCGACGCGCCGCATGACGTCGAAGTCGTCAACCCCGAACACCCGATCGCGACGCTGACCCAGGGGGGACGCATCGAAATGCAGATCAAGGTGGAGCGCGGGCGCGGCTATGTGCCCGGCACCGTGCGCAACCTGGGTGAGACCAAGTCGATCGGGCGCATCGTGCTCGATGCGTCTTTCTCTCCGGTGCGCCGGGTGAGCTACACGGTCGAGAGCGCTCGCGTGGAGCAGCGCACCGACCTCGATCGTCTGATCGTCGATGTCGAGACAAATGGCGTGATCGCGCCCGAGGAAGCGGTCCGCCAGTCGGCCCGCATCCTGGTCGAGCAGCTTTCCGTATTCGCCGCACTCGAGGGTGGTGCCGAGCCGATGATCGAAACCGCCGGGGGCGGGCGTGCGCCGCAGGTCGATCCGATCCTGCTGCGCCCGGTCGACGATCTGGAACTCACCGTGCGCTCGGCCAACTGCCTGAAGGCGGAGAACATCTTCTACATCGGCGATCTGATCCAGCGCACCGAGAACGAGCTGCTCAAGACCCCCAACCTGGGTCGCAAGTCGCTCAACGAAATCAAGGAAGTGCTCGCCTCCCGCGGGCTCACTCTGGGCATGAAACTCGAGAACTGGCCGCCGGTCGGACTCGAGCGGCCCTGAGCCACGCGCAACGCACTGAAGGAACGAGGGCAGGACCATGCGTCATCGTCACGGACTACGAAAACTCAACCGCACCAGCAGCCATCGCGAGGCCATGTTTCGCAACATGTGCAACTCGCTGCTGCGCCACGAACTGATCAAGACCACTCTGCCAAAAGCCAAAGAGCTTCGCAGGGTCGTCGAACCGATCATCACGCTGGGCAAGAAGCCTTCGCTCGCCAACCGGCGCCTGGCCTTCGATCGCCTGCGCGATCGGGAGATGGTGGTCAAGGTGTTCAACGAACTCGGCCCGCGCTACGCGAAGCGAAACGGCGGCTATCTGCGAATCCTGAAGTTCGGCTTTCGTGTTGGCGACAACGCGCCGATGGCGATGGTCGAGCTGATGGATCGGCCCGAAGCTTCCGAGGAACAGGCCGCGCAAGCTCCGGCCTGAGCTGGCTGAAGGCGGGGCCCGCAATGCGCGGCCCCCTTTCCCGATCGGGCGTCGTGCCGCTGGAGCGGCGCGTACGCCCGATTGCATTTTGCCGCGTGATCGCCGGGCAACCGCCACTCGCGTCGCGGAAACGACTCACCGCATCATGAGCGACAGTCCGAGCGTTCCCGGCGCCCCAAGGGTGTCAGATGACGTGGTGCTGCGCGTCGACGGGCTCATCAAAGCGTTCGGCGGCGTGCGCGCGGTGGACGGGTTGAGCTTCTCCGTGAGACGCGGCGAATGCTTCGGCCTGCTGGGCCCCAATGGCGCCGGCAAGAGCACGACGCTCAAGCTGATGCTCGGCCTGGTGGCACCGGATTCCGGGTCGGTCGAGCTGCTCGGGCATCGGGTTCCCGAGCAGGCGCTGTCGGCGCGGCGCAAGGTCGGGGTCGTCCCGCAGGCCGACGCGCTCGACCCCGACTTCACTGTCGGCGAGAATCTGCGCGTCTTCGGCCGCTACTTCGGGCTGCCACGGGCCGAAGTAGAGCAGCGGATGGCTTCGCTGCTCGAGTTCGCCGGCCTGGCCCAGCGGCGTGACGCGCGGATACACGAACTGTCGGGCGGCATGAAGCGGCGGCTCACGCTGGCGCGTGCGCTGGTCAACGATCCCGAGGTGCTCTTTCTCGACGAACCGACCACCGGCCTCGATCCGCAGGCAAGGCACCTGATCTGGGATCGGCTGCGCCGCCTGCTCGCGCGGGGCAAGACGATCGTGTTGACCACCCACTTCATGGAGGAGGCCGAGCGGCTGTGCGGCCGTCTCGCGATCCTCGACCACGGGCGGCTGATCGCGCAGGACAGTCCCCGGGGGCTGATCGCGAAGGAAATAGAGCCGCAGGTCGTCGAGGCCAGCGCAGACTCGGCCGATGCGTGGGGCCGGCGCGCGCTCGAGCTGGAGGCCGCCCGACGGGTAGAGGTCGTCGGTGATACGGCGTTCGCGTACTGCGACGATTCGCGGCAGGCGGTTGCGCTCGCCGAGGCGTGGCCCGGTATGCGCTACCTGCAGCGCAGCGCGAACCTCGAAGACGTATTCCTCAAGCTCACCGGCCGCGAGTTGCGCGACTGAACGATGGCTGCCCGGATCTCCCCGCCCTCGATCTATCGGCCGCCCGCCGCGAGCCTGCGGTTCGTGCCCGTCTATCTGCGCAACCTGCTGGTCTGGCGCAAGCTCGCGGCGGCGAGCGTGCTGGGCAACATCGCGGACCCCCTGATCACACTGGTCGCCTTCGGCTACGGGATGGGGCAACTGCTGCGTGAAGTCCAGGGAGTGCCGTACATCGTCTTTCTCGCCGGGGGTGCGGTATGCATGAGCACCGCCATGGCGGCGAGCTTCGAGGCGCTGTACTCGGCGTTCTCCCGGATGCACGTGCAGCGCACCTGGGAGTCGATCCTTAACGCGCCGTTGGAGCTCGACGACGTCATCGTCGCCGAGTGGCTCTGGGCAGCGACCAAGAGCGCGTTCTCGGGCGTCGCGATACTGCTGGTGATCTTCGCGCTCGGCGTTTCGCGCGAACCGACGCTGCTGCTCGTGGTGCCGCTGATCCTGCTCGCCGGCCTGACGTTCAGCGCGATCGGGCTGTGCTTCAATGCGCTGGCCCGAGGGTATGATTTCTTCACCTACTACTTCACGCTGGTGCTGACGCCGATGACCTTCCTGTCGGGCGTGTACTACCCGATCGATCGCTTTCCGGACTGGCTCGCCGCGATTGCGGCGTTTCTTCCGCTGACGGCGGCAGTCGAGCTCGTGCGCCCGCTGGTCCTCGGCCGACTGCCCGAACAGGTGTGGCCGCAGCTGGCGCTGCTGTTCGGCTATGCCGCGGCGGCATTCTGGACGGCGCTGGTCCTTACCCGCAGACGTTTCGTCGCCTGAACCGCCGCGGGACAGGCGATGAGCAAGGGGGAATGGTCAATGGGCGACGGGCGCCGTGCTTCGTCCCCGACGAGGCGGTGGCAGAGATGACCGGAACCGATGACCGTCCCGACGCACATGCGGCGGACCCGGCCGGCCCGCCGGCGCCCGACGAGGTCTTCATCGTGCTGACCAACATGCCCGACGCGGCGAGCGCCGAGCGCGTGGCGCAGGCGCTCGTCGCGGAGCGGCTGGCGGCCTGCGTGAACATCCTGGCGCCATGCCGGTCCGTCTACCGCTGGCAGAGCCAGGTCGAGCGGGCAGACGAGGTGCCGCTGCTGATCAAGACCGCGAAGGATCGATATCCGGCGCTGCAGCGCCGGCTCGCGGCGCTGCACCCGTATGAAGTCCCCGAGGTGCTCGCGTGCGCGTCGGCCGCCGGATTGCCGGCCTACCTGGAGTGGGTGCTTGCCCAAACCCGCCCGGCGGGCGAGGGCTGACCGGGGGAAGGACGGCAGCCCTGTGCGCGGTCGGCCCCGCGTCAGCGTTGCGCCGAATCCCGATCGTGCTCCGGCCGTGCCGCGTGCGCGCGCCGCCTGCGTGACGCGGCCGACGAGTCGCTCAGATAACGGCGAGCCCGGAAGTACGTGAGCAGGGCCCCCGCGATCAGCAGCATCGCGCCGATCGCCAGCCAGAACCCCTGACGCGAATGAAGACCGGGAATGGATTCGAAATTCATCCCGAAGATGCCGGTGATCAGCGTCAGCGGCAGGAAGATCGCGGTGATCGTGGTCAGCGTCCGCATGATCTCGTTGGTGCGGTACGCAGTCGACGAGAAGTGCAGCTGCACCGCGCTTTCCGCGGAGTCCTGCAGGCGGCGCGCGTGGTTCAACACCCGGTGGATGTGCTCGACGACGTCGCTGGCGCGCACCTGCAGCGAATCGGCCAGAGGTCCGATGACGGGTTCATCGCCGTCGGCTGGCGAGTTGCGTTCGAGCCGTTCGTCGCGCCACTCCTGCAGCGCGTCGAGCTGCTCCTCGCACAGCTGTTCGAGCTTGCGCAGCTCGCCGCGGACCTCCAAGAGCGCCAGCCAGTCCAGGAAGGGACGCCTCGGATCGAGCAGCCGGCGCTGCCAGCGTTCGAGTTGCCCGGTCAGCGGCTGCCGCAGATCGAGGTAGCGATCGACCATCATGTTCAGCAGTCGAAGCATCAGTTCCTCGGGCACCGAGGGCAGTCGCTGGTGGTTCTGCGCGGCGACGATCAGGCGGTCCTGCAACGCGGGAACCAGCATGCTGTCGGCGGCCCGAACGGTGACGAGGCAGCGCGGAAACAGGAAGAACACCGTGGGCCGCGTGCGCACGCGGATCGGCACGTCCTCGTCGCCTGGCGGCGCGCTGAAGGCCAGGCCACGGAAGACGATCATCTCGTAACTTTGGGTCGAATCGAAATACGACGGGTGCTGGCGATTCTCGGCGTCGAGCAGATGGTCCTCGAACACCGGGATGCCGGTCAGGCGCGTGACCGGTTCGACCCAGTTACGCGCCTCCTCGTAGTGACAGTCGCACCAGAGGAACTCGCCGGCGCGCATTGCGGATGGCGGTTCGTCCAGCCTCTGTGCCGTGCCGGCACCGAGCAGCAGGAAGCGCATCTCTCGCCTCAGCGCCGCGTGTGCCCGGTCATTCCTCGCGCAGCCAGCGGGCCGCGTCGAGCGCGAAATAGGTGAGGATCCCGTCGGCACCGGCGCGTTTCATCGCCAGCAGCGACTCGAGCACCACCGTGCGCTCGTCGAGCCAGCCGTTGGCCGCCGCTGCCTTGAGCATCGCGTACTCGCCGCTCACCTGGTAGACGAAGGTGGGCACCGCGAACGTGTCCTTCACCCTTCGCACGATGTCCAGGTACGGCATGCCCGGCTTGACCATCACCATGTCGGCGCCTTCCTGAAGGTCGAGCGCGACCTCGCGAAGCGCCTCGTCGCTGTTGCCGGCATCCATCTGGTAGGTCTTCTTGTTGCTCTTGCCCAGGTTCGACGCCGAGCCGACCGCATCGCGGAACGGGCCGTAGAAGCCCGACGCATACTTGGCGCTGTAGGCCATGATCTTGGTGTGGATGTGGCCGTTGCCTTCGAGCGCCTGGCGAATCGCGCCGATGCGCCCGTCCATCATGTCGGACGGGGCGAGGATGTCCACGCCTGCCTGCGCCTGGACCAGCGCCTGTCGCACCAGGATGTCGACCGTGACCTCGTTCAGCACGTAGCCGGCGTCGTCGATGACACCGTCCTGGCCGTGGCTGGTGAACGGGTCGAGCGCGACATCGGTCAGCAGACCGAGTTCCGGAAAACGTCGCTTCAACTCGCTGACCACCCGCGGTACCAGACCGTCGGGGTCGACGGCGGCGGCACCGTCCGGCGTCTTCAGGGCGGGTTCGATGACCGGAAACAGCGCCAGCACGGGGACTCCGAGCGTCAGGCAGCGCTCCGCGACCTCGTAGAGCTGGTCCAGCGACCGTCGCTCGACGCCCGGCATCGAGGGCACAGCCTGTCGGGCACCGGTTCCGTCGAGAACGAAAACCGGATATATCAAGTCGTTCGACGAGAGCGAGTGCTCACGCACGAGACGCCGCGAAAAATCGTCCCGACGCAGCCGTCGCATCCGAAGCGACGGAAACTGCTGAATGAAGCGAGGGTCTGTCGAGTTCATGTCCATAGTCCGTAACGAGAGCGAAAAAGGTCTGATGGTGATCGCAGGTTGCTTGGTCGTCGACGCCAAACGGTCGTTCCCGGACGCGCGCCCGTGGCGCCGGCCGGGCGACTGGCCCGGTGAAGGCGTGTCATGCGAGGCGTCATACCGGTTCGGTTGCCTCGGCCGGCGCCGCGGGTTCGCCGCCGCCCGCATTCCGGGTCCCGGCGGGCGTCGCGAGCCAGTGCTCGAGCGTTGCGCGCGCCTCGTCGATCCCCTTGTGTTTGCTGGCCGAGAAAAGCTGCAGGGCGACCGTACCGTCCGGGCGCAGTTCACGCAACTGTTCGGTGGCGGCGCGTCGCGCCACCCCCTGCTGCGCGAACCCGTACTTGTCGCTCTTGGTGATCAGGATGAGTACCGCGAGGGCCGGCGGCAGCCACTTCAGCATCGTGCGGTCGAGTTCGGTGAACAGGCGTCGGATATCGACGGTCAGGACCACCCCGCGCAGTTCCGCGCGCTCGCGCAGGTACCGCCCCGCAAGGGCATCCCAGCCGGCCCGCACTTCGCGGGGGGCGGAGGCGAATCCGTAGCCCGGCATGTCGACCAGGAAGGCGGTCGGCGCGTCCTCGGGCCCGAGCGCGAAGTAGTTCAGCGCCTGCGTGCGTCCCGGCGTGCGGCTGGAGAAGGCAAGCCGGCGTCGCTGGCAGATCACGTTGATCGCGGACGACTTGCCGGAATTCGATCGGCCGATGAAGGCGATCTCCGGCAGCCCGACGCGCGGCAGCTGCGGCACTTTGGCGACGGTGGTGTGGAACCTTGCGGTAAGTAGAATTGACATGTGGTGTGCCGAGCATTCGTTGCAGCGGCCCCTCTATTGTAGAATCAAAGGTTTGATCGACCCTTACAGGCTGTGAGATCGTGATGATCGGAGTTCACCGTATTGGCATCGGGCCGCTGCGCACGCTGGTAGCGTTGTCGCTGCTGGCCACATCCGCGGCGTATGCGCAATCAACGCCCCCGAAGGTCGATCCTGCAAAGGGCCAGCAGATCGTGTCACAGGTGTGCGTGGCCTGCCACGCCGCCGACGGCAACAGCACCGCGCCGGCGAACCCGAAGCTTGCCGGCCAGCACCCCGAATACCTGTTCAAGCAGCTGAAGAACTTCAAGGTCGTGCCGCCTGCCCAGCAGGCCGAGCGGGTGAACGCGATCATGGCCGGTTTCGCGGCGCAGCTCTCCGACGAGGACATGCGCAACGTCGCGGCGTACTTCGCAGCCCAGCCGCTCAAGCCCGCGACGGCCCGCAACAAGGACATTGTCGAGTTCGGCCAGCGCATTTATCGCGGCGGCATCGCCAGCAAGAACGTGCCGGCGTGCGCGGGCTGCCACAGTCCGAACGGGGCCGGCATCCCGGCGCAGTATCCCCGGATCGGCGGACAGTATCCGGAGTACATCGCGTCGCAGCTCGTCGCCTTCCGGCAGGGCGTGCGCAAGAACAGCGAGCAGATGACCGAGATCGCCGCACGCATGTCGGACGCCGAGATCGAGGCAGTCGCCGATTACATCGCCGGTATCCGATAGCGCTCGACACGGCAGGCGTGCGTCGCCTCGCCCGGCGCTGCCGTCGAGGGCTTGGCGGCGCCTTGGCGTGCCGATCAGGGCGAACGCCGGCGAAGGGCCTGCGCCGGCAGGCTGAGCCGCTACAGGGTTCCGGTAAGGTCGGTGCGGCGCCCGCGACCGACTGCCATTGAGGAGGGCCCGGCCATGCTCGTTCGAACACGCAGTGCCTCGGATCCCCAGGCGTCGGAGATCACTCCCCGCCATCTGTTCGATCAGCGCAGGCGCTTGCTCGCGGCTGCCGCGACTGGCCTGGCGTGGTGGCCTGCGCAGCGGGCGCTGGCCCAGCGGCAGGGGGGCGAACAGAAGCTCGCGGCGCGTCCGAGCTCGTTGTCCACCACGGAAACGCCGACGCCCTACAAGGACGTCACCACATACAACAACTTCTACGAATTCGGCTTCGACAAGGACGATCCGGCGAAGTACGCGCACACGCTGAAGGTGCGGCCCTGGACCGTCGAGGTCGAGGGCGAGGTCCGCAAACCGAAGGTCTTCGACATCGAGGAGTTGCTCAAGCTCGCGCCGCTCGAGGAGCGCGTCTATCGGCTGCGCTGTGTCGAAGGCTGGTCGATGGTCGTCCCGTGGGTCGGTTATTCGCTGTCGGAGCTCATCCGCAAGGTCGAGCCGACCGGGAATGCGAAGTACATCGAGTTCGTCACGCTCGCGGACAAGGCGCAGATGCCCGGCCTGTCGTCCAGCGTGCTGGCCTGGCCGTATGTCGAGGGATTGCGACTGGACGAGGCCAACCATCCGCTCACGCTGCTCACGCTGGGCCTTTACGGCGAGGCCCTTCCGAAGCAGAACGGCGCGCCGGTCCGGGTGGTGGTGCCCTGGAAGTACGGGTTCAAGAGCGGCAAGTCGATCGTCAGGATCCGCTTCGTCGAGAAGCAACCCGTGTCCAGCTGGACTCGCGTCTTGCCGCACGAATATGGCTTCTACTCCAACGTCAACCCGAAGGTCGACCACCCCCGCTGGTCTCAGGCGACCGAACGGCGGATCGGCGACAGCGGGTTCCTGCAGCGCAAGCGCGAGACACTGATGTTCAACGGCTACGCCGATCAGGTCGCGTCGCTTTACGCCGGGATGGACCTGCGGAAATTCTTCTGAGACCGCTCAAGCCGCTCGTTTTCGTCGTCTGCCTGGTTCCGCTCGCGCGGCTGTTCGTCCTGGGCTGGTTCGACGGCCTGGGCGCCAACCCGGTCGAGTTCGTCACACACTCCACCGGCACCTGGACCCTGGTCATGCTGTGCGCGACGCTCGCCGTCACCCCGCTGCGCCGGCTCACTGGCCGCAACGGACTGGCGCGGATCAGGCGCATGCTCGGGCTGTTCACCTTCTTCTACGCCAGCCTGCACCTGACCACCTACGTCTGGCTCGACCAGTGGTTCGACCTCATGGCCATGGCGCGCGACATCGTAAAACGGCCATTCATCACGGTGGGCATCAGCGCATTCGCGTTGATGCTGCCGCTCGCGATCACCTCGACCAACGCGATGATGCGGCGCCTCGGGCGCAGGTGGTCGGAGCTTCACCGCCTCGTCTACGCGGTTGCGCCGCTCGCCATCCTGCACTTCTGGTGGCACAAGGCGGGCAAGAACAACTTCTTCGAGCCGACGATCTACGGCCTGGTGATCGCCGCCCTTCTCGGTGCGCGGCTGTGGTGGCGCTGGCGATCCGCCTACGCGGGCAGGCGCCGTTCGAGCGCGTAGAGCGACTCGACGGTTTCGCGGTCGCGAATCAGGTGGACGCGCGATCCCTCGACCATCACCTCGGCGGGGCGCGGGCGCGTGTTGTAGTTGGAGCTCATCGCCATGCCATAAGCACCGGCCGACAGAATGGCGAGCAGGTCGCCCTCGTTGATCGCGAGATCACGGTCTCGCCCGAGCCAGTCGCCCGACTCGCAGACCGGGCCCACGACGTCGTAGCGCGAGGCGGCGCCGGGATTGCGCGCGACGGGAACGATCCGGTGATAGGCCTCGTAGAGCGCGGGGCGCATCAGGTCGTTCATCGCGGCGTCGACGATCGCAAAACGCTTGTCGGAATTCGCCTTGAGGTACTCCACTCGCGTCAGCAGCAGGCCAGCATTGCCGACGATCGAGCGGCCGAATTCGAACATCACCTCGAGATCCCGCACGACGGGGCTCGAATCGATGCGTTCGAAGACCGCGGCCAGCATCGCCGCCCGCGAGGGCGGCTGTTCGTCGTCGTAGCGGATGCCGAGCCCGCCGCCCAGGTCCAGGTGCTCGAGCGCTATCCCTTCTCGCGACAGGGCCCCGGCCAGCTCGATCACCTTGTCCATCGCCGCGACGAACGGGGCCAGTTCGGTGATCTGCGATCCGATGTGGCAGTCGATTCCGACGACCGCGATGCCGGGGAGCTTCGCTGCCTCGCGATAGACCGCGAGCGCCGCGTCGTGCGCGATGCCGAACTTGTTCTGTCGCAGGCCGGTCGAAATGTACGGGTGGGTCCCGGCGTCGACGTCGGGGTTCACCCGGAGCGACACGTTCGCCCGCTTGCCCGTCGCCGATGCGATCGCCGACAGCCTGCGCAACTCGCTTTCCGATTCGACGTTGAAGCAGCGCACCGAGTGCTCGAGCGCCAGCCGAATCTCGGCCTCGCTCTTGCCGACCCCGGAGAACACGACCTTTGCCGGGTCCCCGCCCGCGGCCAGCACCCGCTTGAGCTCACCGCCGGAGACGATGTCGAAACCCGCGCCCGCGCGGGCCAGGAGATCGATGATCGCGAGATTCGAGTTCGCCTTCAGCGCGTAGCAGACCAGCGCACGACGCCCGGCGGCGGCGCGGGCGAACTCTTCGAACGCGGTTGCGATCGCCGAGCGCGAGTACACATACGCCGGCGTGCCGAACCGGGCGGCGATCGCACTGAGCGGAACGTCCTCGGCGTGCAGCAATCCGTTTCGATCGGAGAGCCAATCGGTCATGGGCATCAGGAACTGTTGGATTCTTGCTGCAGGCGGGTCAGCGCCGCTGGGGCTCGGAGTGCTGGCCATCGGCGGCGCGATCTGCCGGCGGCTTGGGCAGGTACAGGGGCCCGCGCTGACCGCATCCGACGAGGCCGATCAGCACAGCTAGAATCGCTGCACCGACGACGGATCTTTTCATCGAGGCAGTCTAGCATGACCGAACCTGAGTTCCATGAGCTTTGCGAGCGCACGTTGCGCGCGATCGAAGACGCGCTCGACGCCTCTGGCGCGGACGTCGAAACCAGTCGCAGCGACAACGTGCTCGAGCTGGAGTTCGACGACGACTCCAAGATCATCGTCAACGGCAACGCGCCGCTGCGGGAGGTCTGGGTGGCCGCGAAATCTGGAGGCTTTCATTTCCGTCGCGACGGCGATCGCTGGGTCGACACGCGCTCCGGCGAAGACCTGTACGCCTGCCTGTCGCGGGTGGTCAGCCAGCAGGGCGGCACGCCCGTACTGCTGCGGCCGGGCCCCGGCTGACGTCCGGGCGCAGGCCTATTCGACGAGTCCGAGCGACGCGATCCCCTGCCCGGGCAGAGTTTCCTCGTAATACCAGTCACCGTCCCAGTCGACGACCCCCGGCGGCGGCGGCATCGAACGTTCGGGAACCCCTTTGAGTGCCTTGGCCATGTAGGCCATCCAGATCGGCAGCGCGAGCCCTCCGCCGGTCTCGCGGCTGCCAAGCTTGCGCGGCTGGTCGAACCCGACCCAGGTGATCGCAGCGATGGTCGGCTGGTAACCGGCGAACCATGCATCGTGCGAGTCGTTGGTCGTGCCGGTCTTGCCGGCCAGGTCGCCGCGATGCAGTGACTGCGCGCGTGTCGCGGTACCCGCCCTAACCACCTCGCGCAGCAGTGAATTCATGATGAAGGCGTTGCGCGCGTCGATCACGCGCAGGCCCTCGTCGCCGGCGTGGCCCGGGTGCGCCTGTGCGAGGAGCCGGCCGTCGGAGTCGGTGATCTGCGAAATCAGGTAGGGCTCGACCCGATAGCCGCCGTTGGCGAATACCGAGTAGGCGCCTGCCATCTGCCAGGGCGTGACCGCGCCCGCGCCCAGCGCCATCGTCAGGTACGCAGGATGGCGCGCGGCGTCGAAGCCGAAGCGGGTGATGTAGTCCTGCGCGTAACGTGGCCCGATCGCCTGCAGCACGCGGATCGACACCATGTTCTTGGACTTCGCCAGCGCCTGACGCAACGGCAACGGCCCGTCGTACTTGCCGTCGTAGTTCTTGGGGTCCCACGCCTGGCCGCCGGTGAGGGCGGGGTCGATCGAGATCGGCGCGTCGTTGATGATCGTCGTGGTCATGAACCCCTTCTCGAGCGCGCTCGAATAGATGAAGGGCTTGAAGCTCGACCCCGGCTGGCGCCAGGCCTGGGTCGCGCGATTGAACTTGTTGTGGCGGAAGTCGAAGCCGCCGACCATCGCGCGCACCGATCCGTCGTCGGTATTGCAGGCGACGAGCGCCGCCTCGACCTCGGGGACCTGCGCGATCTCCCACTCGGCGGGCTTGGACTCGGTGATCCGCACCACCGAACCGCGGCGGATCCTCTTCGCCGCCGGCAGCCGATCGCGCAAGGCCGCGGCGGCGAACTTCAGCCCGTCGCCGCGGATCTCGATGATCGCCCCCCGTCCGCGGGTCACCTTGACCGATTGCGGACTCGCCTCGAGCACCACCGCGGCGAGAAAATCGTCGACGTCGGCCGCGTCCGAGACCGCGTCGTCGATCTGGTCTTCGGCCCGCTGCGGGTCGCTGGACAACTCCACGTAGGCTTCGGGGCCCCGATAGCCGTACTTTCGGTCGTAGTCGATCACGCCGTTCTTGACCGCGGCGTTGGCCGCTCGCTGGTCCTCGGAGAGCACGGTCGTGTAGACCTTCAGTCCGGCGGTGTAGGTGTCCTCGTGAAACATCTCGTGGGTGAGCGCTCGTGCCATCTCCGCGACGTAAGGGGCCTGCAGCGTGTCCTCGCGTGCGGACGCGGCGTAGCGCAGCTTTTCCTCGAGTGCGTCCCGGTACTGCGGCTCGCTGAGCACGCCGATCTCGTACATGCGGCGCAGGATGTAGTGCTGGCGCTCGGTCGCGCGTTTGGGGTTGACCAGCGGGTTGAACAGCGACGGCGCCTTGGGCAGACCGGCCAGCATCGCCGCCTCGGCCGCCGAGAGCGCCGAAATCGGCTTGCCGAAGTAGACCTGCGCCGCCGAGGCGAATCCGTAGGCGCGCTTGCCGAGGAAGATCTGGTTGATGTAGACCTCGAGGATCTGCTGTTTCGACAGGCTCTCCTCGATCCGAAGCGCGAGCAGGATCTCGTAGATCTTGCGCGTGTAGGTCTTCTCGCTGGACAGGAAGAAGTTTCGGGCGACCTGCATCGTGATCGTGCTCGCGCCCTGTTCGCGACCGCCGGAGACCACGTTCGTCACTGCCGCGCGAGCGATGCCGACGATATCGACGCCGGAGTGCTCGAAGAAGCGCGCGTCTTCCGCGGCCAGGATCGCGTTGCGCAGCACCGGGGGCACGTCCGCGATGTGCACGACGCTGCGCCTTTCCTCGCCGAACTCGCCGATCAGCTGCCCGTCGGCGGTATAGATTCTGAGCGGGACCTTCGGCCGGTACTCGACCAGCGCGTCGATCGACGGCAGCCGGTCATTGGCCAACAGCAGCGCGACGGTTCCGAGGAGCGCGGCGCAGACCGCGCCGACCAGCGGCAATGCGATCAGCGCGCCGACAAGCTTCGGCCAGGCGAAGCCGCGATGGTGCCGGCGATTGCGATCGTGGGGCGTGATGTGCTTGCGCATCGGCTGCGTTCTGCGGGCGTTGTCCGCTCGCGACGGCGGGGTCCGGATTATAAGCCCACCCCCCTTCGGGCGTCCGCACGAGTGCCGAAACGCACGGAAAACCGTGAATTTCTGCCAGATGGTCGAGAAGCTACGACAGAAGGGCGTTGCACCTGGTGATCGCGCTGTCAAAAAACTTTACAGTTAACAAACATTGTTGCTAGCATCTCAAGTAACTTATTGAAAATCCATATAAATCCTTAACGCATAAGGGTTTTTTGGGTTTAAAAGGGGTTCAGGTGGCGCTAAGTTTACCCAGTCTTGCGCGGCGCGCGTCGCCGCCCCTTCTCGGGATCGACGTGAGTTCGTCCGGCGTCAAGATCGTCGAACTCGTCCCGGGCGAAAAATCCGCCATGCGCCTGCTGCGCTATGCGATCGAGCCGATCGAGCGCGGCGCGATCGCCGACGGCAATGTCGAGCAGCCCGAACAGGTCGCCGACGCGCTGAATCGTGCACTGCGACGGATGGGCTCGCGCACGCGGGATGCCGCGCTGGCGATGCCGGCCTCCGCGGTGATCACGAAGCGGATCACGCTGCCGGCCGGGCTCTCCGAGGAAGACTACGAATTCCAGGTCGAGTCCGAGGCGAGCCAGTACATCCCGTTCGCGATCGAGGAGGTGAACCTGGACTTCCAGATCCTGGGAGTCGCCGCAAGCGAGGAAGACGAGGTCGACGTCCTGCTCGCGGCGTCGCGCAAGGAAAAGGTAGAGGACCGCGTCGCCATCGCGGAGATGTGCGGCCTCAAGCCGATGGTGATGGACGTCGACACCTACGCGGCCCGCCAGGCGCTGGATCGGGTCGCAGGGATGCTGCCAAACCAGGGGCAGGGCCTCGTCATTGCAGTGTTCGATATCGGCAGCGTCGTCACCAACGTGTCGGTCGTCCTGAACGGACAGACCGTCTTCGAGCGTGAGCAGGCGTTCGGCGGGCAGCATCTCACGCAGGACCTGGTCAGGCTCTACGGGCTCACGCCCGAGGAGGCGGAGCTGAAGAAGCGGGTCGGAGATCTCCCGGAGAGCTTCCAGACCGACGTGCTTCAGCCCTTCGTCGAGCAAGGCGCGTCCGACGTGATGCGTGCGCTCCAGTTCTTCTTCACTTCGACGCCGTACGCGCGGGTCGACCGGATCTACCTCGCCGGGGGTTCGAGCGTCGTCCCGGGCCTGGTCGAGGCGATCGCGGATCGCACCCAGGTGCCCACCGAGCTCCTCAGCCCGTTCCAGGGCATGGAGATCGCCGACACGGTCCGTGAGAAGCAGTTGCGCCTGGATGCACCGGCGCTGGTGACCGCCTGCGGGCTGGCAATGCGGAGGTTCGACGCATGATCCGGATCAATCTGCTCCCTCACCGGGAGATGCGCCGAGAGCGGCGCAAGAAGGACTTCGCGAGGCAGTCGGTACTCACCGTGGTCGGCGCCGGCGTGATCGCCCTGGTGGTGGCGCTCGGCATCAACGGGCAGATCGACAGCCAGCAGGCCCGCAACAGCTTCATCAAGAGCGAGAACGACAAGCTCGACGCGCAGATCAAGGAGGTCGCGCTCCTCAAGCAGGAGATCGAGGCGCTGCGTGCCCGCCAGGAGGCGGTCGAAACCCTCCAGCGCAACCGGACCCTGCCGGTTCACGTGATGGACGAACTCGTCAAGTACACGCCCGAGGGGATCTACTTCAAGAAGCTCAAACAGGAAAACCGCAGGGTCACGCTGACGGGCCTTGCGCAGTCCAACGAGCGTGTCTCGAACCTGCTGCGCAGCCTGGCGCACGACACTCCCTGGCTCGAGCACCCCGAGCTGGTCGAGATCAAGGCGGTGAATCTGGGCAAGCCCGACGGCAAGGACGGGCGCCGTGCCTACGAGTTCTCGCTCAGCACGACCATCAAGGCGCCCACCGCCGACGAGGCTTCGGAGCCCGCGCGGCCGGTGACCACCGCGCCGGCGACCGGCAGCGTGCCGGCGCCGGTCGCCTCCATCAGCAAAGCGTCGAGGTAACGCCATGGCGAGGCGGAATTCTTCAAGCATCGACCTGAGCAGGGTCGCCGAGCAATTCAGGGGTCTGCAGGGCCGGAATCCGGGCCTGTGGCCGGTCCTGCCCCGGTCGGTCCTCCTCTTCTTCATCGTGGTGGGCGTGCTCGCGGCCGCCTGGGCCGGCTACTGGAGAGGTCAACTGGAGGAACTCGACGCCGGGCGGGCCCGCGAGGTGCAACTCCGGGCCCAGTACGTCGACAAACTCAAGCAGGCGGTGAACCTCGAGGTGCTGCGCAAGCAGAAGGAGGAAGTAACGCAGTACGTCTCTGCGCTCGAGAAGCAGCTGCCGAGCAAGGCCGAGATGGATGCGCTTCTCTCCGACATCAACCAGGCGGGTGTCGGCCGCGGGCTCCAGTTCGAGCTGTTCAAGCCCGGGCAGGTCGTGGTCAGGGAGTTCTACGCAGAACTGCCGATCAGCATCAAGCTCATCGGCAACTATCACGACCTCGGCGCGTTCGCCAGCGACGTTTCGAACCTGGCAAGGATCGTCACGCTGAACGACATCAACATCAATCTGCAGGACAAGACGGGGCAGCTGATGCTGGAAGCGGTGGCCAAGACCTTCCGTTATCTGGACAGCGATGAGATTGCCGAGCAGCGGCGTGAGGCCGCCAAGGCGACGAAGGGCGTTCGCCCGGGCAAATCGGCCGGCGCCTCGCCGGCGGGAGCGGCGAAATGACTACGGTGACCATGCGGGGCGCAACTGCTCTGGTCCGGGTGGCGACGATCGCGCTGGCTTGCGGCGTGCTGCTCGGCGGCTGCGGCGACGATCAGCAGGACTTGCGCTCCTGGATGCAGGCGCAGCGCGGTGCGATGCCGACGATCAAGGAGAAGATCCCGCCGCCCCGGCAGTTCCAGCCGTTCCGCTACGAGAACGCCGGGCAGTCCGACCCGTTCGCGCAGTCGAGACTGGCCTCCAAGGGCGGCGCGGTGCCGTCCAGCGGCATCCAGCCGGACCTGGCCCGTCGCCGCGAGGCGCTCGAGGGCTTTCCGCTCGATGCGATCCGGATGGTCGGGCACATGAGCAACGGGCAGAAGAACTTTGCGCTGCTCCAGGTGGACAACATGGTCTACCAGGCGCGGGTGGGTAATTACGCCGGGCAGAACTTCGGAATGATCACGCGAGTGACCGAATCCGAAGTCCAGTTGAAGGAGCTGGTGCAGGACGCGGCCGGCGACTGGACGGAGCGCGAGACCGCGCTGCGTCTACAGGAGAGCAAGATGCGGGAGACGAAGAAATGAAGATGAGTCGTGGTGCCAATACCGCCGCCGGACTGTTCGGTGCCCGCCTGTTCGTGCTCTGCCTGTCGCTGCTCGCCGGGGTCGCGCTCGCGCAGACCAACGCGATCGAGTCCGTGACAAGCCTTCAACAAGGCAAGACGACCTATCTGCGCGTCCAGCTGAAGTCGCCGCCTGCCACGCCGCCGGCGAGTTTCTCGATCAGCAATCCGCCACGCGTCGCGCTCGACTTCAGCGCGACCGAAAACAAGGCGGGGCAGAGCAGTTTCGAGATGACGCAGGGTGACGTTCGCAGCGTCGCGATCGTGCAGGCGGGCAAGCGTGCCCGCGTCGTGCTGAACCTGAAGCAGGCGATGACCTACACGACCTCGGTGGATGGCAGTGCGGTGATCCTGGCGCTCACGCCGGTCGCGGCGCAGGCCGCCGAGACGCCGGCGCAGACCTACACCTTCTCGAAGTCCGACAGTCAGGCGATCCACGCGCTGCGCGATCTCGACTTTCGTCGCGGCAAGGAAGGAGAGGGTCGGGTCGTGGTCGAATTGTCGGACAGCAACGTCGGTGTGGACATCCGCCAGCAGGGCCGCTCGATCATCGTCGACTTCCTGCGGGCGCGACTGCCGGAAAATCTTCGGCGGCGCCTGGACGTCGGTGACTTCGGAACCCCGGTCAAGTCGGTCAGCGCGACCCAGGAAGGCGATACCACCCGCGTCGTGATCGAGCCGCAGGGTGAATTCGAGCAGACCGCATACCAGAGCGACACGCAGTTCGTGATCGAGGTGAAGCCTCGGCGCGAGGACCCGAACAAGCTGGCCACGCGCCAGGGCTATCGTGGCGAGCGGCTGTCGCTGAACTTCCAGAACGTCGACATCCGCGCACTGCTTCAGGTGATCGCCGACTTCACGAACCTGAACATCGTCACCAGCGACTCGGTCGCGGGCACCTTGACGCTGCGCCTGAAGGACGTTCCCTGGGATCAGGCGCTCGACATCGTGCTGCAGTCCAAGGGTCTGGACATGCGCAAGAACGGCAACGTGATCCTGGTCGCGCCGCGCGAGGAACTTGCCACCAAGGAGAAGCTCGAGCTCGAGGCGCGCCAGCAGATCTCCGAGGTCGAGCCGGTGCGCAGCGAGATGTTCCAGCTGAACTACCAGAAGGCCGAGAACATGGCCAAGCTGCTCACGAACGAGAAGCAGCGGATCTTGTCCAAGCGCGGCAGTGCCGTCTTCGACGAGCGAACCAACAAGCTGTTCGTGCAGGACACGCCTGTGCGCCTGGAAGACGTGAGAAAGCTGATCACGCAGGTCGACGTGTCGGTGCGCCAGGTGCTGATCGAGGCGCGCATCGTCGAAGCCAGCGACACCTTCTCGCGCAACCTGGGGGTGAAGCTCGGGTACAACGATACGCGCTCGACGATCACGAAAACCGTCGGAGTCATCGACCCGGCGACCGGGCAAACTATCAATATGAACGTGCCGGTCTACGGTCCCGGCAGCTCCATCGGCGGCGGCGGGCTGGGGACCGTGTCGGGCAACCTGAGCGGCGTCGCGGACCTGTCGTCGCAGAACGGCACCACGCTTCCCGGACCGAACGCGGTCGGCATCGGACAGCTGACGGCGCTTGGCAACACCAACTTCGTGAACCTGCCGGCCGGGGTGATCAACGGCTTCTCGCCCGCGACCTTCGCGATCAGCCTGTTCGGGTCGTCTCTGACGCGGTTCCTGAACCTGGAACTGTCGGCCCTGGAGGCGGACCAGCGCGGCAAGGTGGTGTCGAGCCCGCGCGTGCTCACCGCCGACAAGACGAAGGCGACGATCGAGCAGGGCACCGAGCTGCCGTTCCAGCAGGCGACCTCGAGCGGCGCGACGTCGATCTCGTTCCGCAAGGCGGTCCTGAAGCTCGAGGTGACTCCCCAGATCACGCCCGAGGGCAACGTGATCATGGAGGTCGCGGTCAACCGTGACGCGGTCGGCGTTCTGACGCCTTCAGGCTACGCGATCGACACGCGGTCGGTGCGCACCCAGGTGCTCGTCGAAAACGGTGGCACGGTGGTCATCGGCGGCATCTACGAGCAGGTGGAGAGCAACGCGGAGAACAAGGTGCCGTTCCTGGGCGACCTGCCGATCATCGGCTATGCGTTCAAGGAGACGGCGCGCCGCAACGATCGCACCGAACTGCTGGTGTTCCTGACGCCACGCGTGGTGACCGATACGGCGATGGCGCGCTGAGCGCCGCCTGCCGCCCGGCGTCACAAGGCGACAGCCCCCGACGGCCGTTCGACGGTCTCGGGGGCGTCGTTTTTGAGGTCCTCCCGCTCGCGGAGTGCTCGCCCTGCCGCATGCGCTAAGCTGCGCGCATGTCGCCAGATGCTTCGAATTCTCCGGGGGAACTCCCGGTTTTTCTCGTCGGCATGATGGGTTCGGGTAAGTCCACCGTCGGCCGGCGCCTCGCATCCACGCTCGGCCGGCCCTTCATCGACTCCGACAAGGAGATCGAACTGCGCTGCGGCGTCACGGTGGCGACGATTTTCGAGGTCGAGGGCGAGGCAGGTTTTCGGCGGCGCGAAGCGGCCCTGATCGACGAGTTGAGCGCGCGACCCGGGTTGGTGCTGGCGACGGGAGGCGGCGCCGTGCTGCTCGAGGAGAACCGCCGGCACCTGCGCGAGCGGGGCTTCGTCGTCTACCTGTGCGCCAGTGTGTCGGAGCTGTGGCACCGGCTGCGGCACGACAAGGTCCGACCGCTGTTGCGGACCCCGAATCCGCGCCAGAGGATCGTCGAGCTGGTGACCGAACGCGACCCGTTGTACCGGGACTGTGCCCACCTGGTCGTGATGACCGGGCGCCAGCCGGTCGACATGGTGGTGCGCGAAATCCACGGGGCGATGCAAGCGCAGGGAAGTCAAGCGCAGAGGGGTCAGGCGCAGGAGAGTCAAGCGCCGCGCCCGACCGTTTCCGAAGACCCCGCGTCCACCTGAGATCGCGATCGTTGCCGCGGGACGCACCCCTATAATTGCAGGGTCATGGTCGGAAAGGCCCGATGAACGCGCCCAATGGTTTGATGCCCGTGCTGTTGTTCGCCACCGCTGAGTGATGCGCAGGGTCGTCGTCCCCCTCGGAGATCGCGCCTACACCATCGCGATCGGGGAGCGCTTGTTCGAACGGCGAGACCTGCTCGGCCCGCTCGTCGGTGCACGGCAGGTCGCGATCGTCACCAACACGACGGTCGGGCCGCTCTACTCGGCGCCGCTTCGGGAGACGCTGGCGCTAGACGCGGCGCAGGTGATCGAGGTCGCGCTGCCCGACGGCGAGGCGCACAAGCACTGGCAGACGCTGAACCTGATCTTCGATGCGCTGCTCGCGCATCGATTCGACCGCGGTTCGATCATCGTGGCGCTCGGCGGCGGTGTGGTCGGCGACATGGCGGGGTTCGCCGCAGCGGTGTACCAGCGCGGTATCGATTTCATCCAGGTGCCCACCACGCTGCTTGCGCAGGTCGATTCGTCGGTGGGGGGCAAGACCGGCATCAACCACCCGATGGGCAAGAACATGGTGGGTGCGTTCCACCAGCCGCGGCTCGTGCTCGCCGATGTCGGCTGCCTGCAGACACTCGCGGACCGGGAACTGTCGGCCGGACTCGCCGAGGTGATCAAGCACGGCGCGATCGCTGACGAGCCCTATCTGGCCGCCGTCGAGCGTGACCTGCCCCGGCTTCTCGCACGTGACCCGGGGGCGCTGGCGGACGCCGTGGCACGCTCCTGCGAAATCAAGGCGGAGGTCGTCGGCAAGGACGAACGCGAGGCCGGCCTGCGTGCGATCCTGAACTTCGGCCACACCTTCGGCCACGCGATCGAGGCGGGACTGGGATACGGTGACTGGCTGCACGGAGAGGCAGTGGGCGCCGGCATGGTGATGGCGGCCGAACTGTCGCGGGGGCTCGGGCTGCTGGCCCGGGCCGATGCCGCGAGGCTGGTGGAGACGATCGCGGCGGCTCGCCTCCCGGTCCGAGGACCCGACTGGCCCGCGGAACGCTACCTGGAATTTATGAGCGTGGACAAGAAGGCCGAGCGAGGCACCCCGAAGTTCGTGCTGCTCGAGGCGCTGGGTCGTGCCTGTGTGCGCCGGGCGCCGGACGACGCGGTGCGCGCGGCGCTCGCGGCGT
>JAHEDO010000327.1 GCA_024641185.1 Burkholderiaceae bacterium
CGCGATCTGTCGGCTGATCGCGCTGGGTGCGATGTCGAAGACCTCCGCGGCGTGCCGAAGCGAACCGGATCTGGCGACCTCGGCGAAGTATCGCAACGCCTGCTGCTGCAGCATCTTCGGGCTCTGAACGCCTGGTGACAAAGTGGGTTCAGTCTAAGCCGAACCGTCGTGCCAACTCTCCGAACGGCTTTGCGTCGCGCGCGCAGCCTGCACGGGTGTTCGCGAAATTAGAACGCAGAAGTCTGAAAGATTGCAATTCCCGTGCAATTCGCTCGATGTTAGTCTGAGTCGGACATCCGGACCCCGAGCCCGAGTTCGACACGATCCCGAGTTGGACCGTGCTCGATCCCGAGTGTCCCCCCGAGCCTCTACGTCAACGATGGAGACGCGTATGCCTTCCAACCTTACGAGCCTCGAGCGCAGCAGTCATCCCTGGATCGTGCGACTGGCGCTGTCGGCCGTTCTCGCATTGCTGCCCGTGGCCTTCGCCGCGCATGCCCAGGCACAGGAAACGGTTCGCTTCGGCGCGCCGCTGCCGCTCACCGGCGCACTTGCGCCCGAGGCGCTCAAGCAGCAGCAGGGTTACGACTTGTGGGCCGAGATGGTGAACAAGTCGGGCGGCCTGAATGTCGGCGGCAAGAAGATGAAGGTGGAGATCGTATACACCGACTACCAGTCCAACACGCCGCGAGCCGTGCAGGCGGCCGAGCAGCTGATCACGCAGGAAAAGGTGCAGTTTCTGTTCTCGCCGTTCGGATCGGGCGCGACGAAGGCGGCCAGCACGGTGTCGGAGAAGTACGGCATTCCGACGATCGCCGCGACCGCGTCGTCCTCACAGGTCTACGACCAGGGCTACAAGTACCTGTTCGGCACGTTCACGCCCAATGACACGCTGACCAGTCCGCTGTCGGACATCGTCGCCAAGAAGGCGCCGGACGTGAAGCGGGTCGCGATCCTGGCGCGCAACGACCTGTTTCCCCTGGCGATCGCGCAGGAGATGGAGAAGTCGGCCAAGAAGCACGGCATGGACGTGGTCTTCTTCGAGAAGTACGCGATCAACACGATGGACCACTCGTCGGCGCTGGCGCAGATCAAGGCGGCGAAGCCGCAGTGGATCTTCGCGACCGGTTACATCAATGATCTGGTGCTGATCAGAAAGCAGATGGGCGACCAGCGAATCGAGGCCCCGGTCGTGACCATGATCGCCGGCCCCGCTTACCAGGAGTTCATCGACGCGGCCGGCCAGGGCGCCGAGAACGTCAGCAGCGCCGCCTGGTGGCACCCTGCCGCCCGCTACACCGGGGTCGACGTCTTCGGCTCCACCGAAGGCTACGTGAAGCTGTTCCGCGAGAAGTACAAGTCCACGCCGGACTATGCACAGGCATCGGCGTCGGCGGCGGGCGTGATCTTCCAGCTTGCGATCGAGAAGGCCGGGTCCATCGACGCGGCCAAGGTGAGGGAACAACTCGCGAACATGAACGCGAACACCTTCTTCGGGCCGGTCAAGTTCGGACCGACCGGACAGATCACTTCGCTCGAGCCTCCGGTGTTCCAGATCCAGGCAGGCAAGACGGTCGTGGTCCATCCGGCCGCGATCCGGCAGGGGGATCTGAAGCTCGGCGTCAAGTAGGAGCGCGATCGCACGCCTCGGCCGGCGCGCGGGCGCGGGCCGGGACGCGCGGGCGCTTCGGGTCACCATTCGGGCCACCATGTTCACGCTGCAGATCCTCGTCAACGGTGTGGTGCTGGGCAGCCTTTATGCCTGCATCGCGGCGGGGTTTTCGCTGGTGTGGGGGGTGCTCAATGTCATCAACCTGATGCACGGCTCGTTCATCGTGCTCGGGTCCTACCTGGCCTGGGGCGCGTACAACGCGATGGGCCTCAGCCCTTGGGCCACGCTGCTGATCGCGGCGCCCGTGTTCTTCGTGTTCGGCTACCTGATTCAGCGCGGCGTGCTGAACCGGGTGATCGCCGCGCCGGTGCTGGTGACGCTCACGCTGACCTTCGGGCTCGACCTGATGCTGAACAACGCGATGCTGCTCGCGTTCAAGGCCGACTACCGCAAACTCATCCTGGATCCGCCGTTGGGCACCGTGGCGTTCGGTTCGGTGGTCGTTCCGGTCGACAGGCTCGTTGCGATGGTCTTCGCGCTCGTGCTGACGGGCGCGCTCTACCTGATCCTGCGCAAGTCGCGGGTGGGTAGAGCGATCGTCGCCGTGAGACTGGACCGCGACGCGGCCACCCTGATGGGCGTGAACGTGCAATCGATCTACGCCGCGGCATTCGCATTCGGCGCCGCGATGGCGGGCTGCGCCGGCGTGCTGCTGGCTCTGATCTTTCCGATCTCGCCGCTGTCGGCGATGCCCTACCTGGGCAAGGCGTTCGTGGTCTGCGTGCTGGGCGGGCTCGGCAGCGTTCCGGGCGCGGTGCTCGGCGGACTGGTGCTTGGCCTCGTCGAGAGCTTCGGCGCGCTCGCATTCGGGCCCGAGCACGCGGTGACGATTTCGTTCGCTTTGCTGATCCTCTTTCTGATCTTCCGGCCGCAGGGCTTGCTCGGCAAGCGGGGCTTCGAGTGATCGGTCGCCGCGAAGTCGCGCTCTTCGCGGTGGTCGGACTGCTAGGCGGGCTTGCATTCGTCGGCGATTCGTACCTCTTGCGGCTGGCGACGTTCGCCTGCATGTACGCGGTGATGTCGGCGTCGTGGAACGTGATCGGAGGCCTCGCGGGCTATCCGTCGTTCGCGACGGCCGCGTTCTTCGGGCTGGGTGCGTACGTCGGCGGG
>JAHEDO010000109.1 GCA_024641185.1 Burkholderiaceae bacterium
CGGATGCTGGCAAGTTCGCTTCTGAGTGACCCGGAGGTTTCCAGGATCGCTGCCATCGTCAGCGGCGATGCGCCAGTGGCACCGACGGCCGACCCTCTGGATGCCGCGTCCCCGGAGGCGCGACCAGCCGTCCTGGCGCGCCGCCTGCCGGCAGGCGTGCCGCTGCCCGGCAGCGCGAACGCGCCGGGCAACACAGGCGCGCCCTTCCAGCCGTAGCGGCCCGGCGCTGGGGGCCACCCCGGCGCCTGGTGACGGTTGTCCCGCGCAGTTCCGGTTCTCGCGCGGGCGCCTACCGGCGAGCCCGTGGTCTCATTTCTGCGCCGCGATCACCTTGATCTCGACCAGATAGGCCGGGCTCGCCAGCGTGCTCTCGACCGTCGCGCGCGGAGGCGTCTGACCTTGCACGACCCATTTGTCCCAGACCGCATTCATCGCGGGAAAGTCCCGCATCGACTTCACGAAGATCGTCGCCTGCAGGATCTGCGTCTTGTCGCTGCCCGCCTCGGCGAGCAAGCGGTCGATGGCAGCGAGCACCTGCTGCGTCTGGCCGGTGATATCCGACGACGTATCCTCCGCGACCTGGCCCGCCAGGTAGACCACCCCGGCGTGTATCGCCACCTCGGACAGCCGTGCCCCGACGTGAAGTCTCGTAATCGACATATCGTCTCCTAGGTCAATGAAGCTTCGTTCGCAGAACGCCGAAACCACCGGCGGCATCGATCTGTGCGGGACCGGGTCGGAGCGGGTCGGGGCCGACCGAATCGGTCCGCAGCCGGCACAAACGAACCGGGCCCGACCCGAGCGGCGCGATCCTCAATCGGTCAGCAGCCGCTCCACGACGTCGATCTGCGCGTCGGGAACGAGCGACGGCGCGTGGCCGACACCCTCGATCCGCACGGCCTGCGCATGCGGGCCGCGACGCGTCATCTCCTGCGCGGTTTCCTCGCTGAGGATGTCCGACAACGAACCTCGAATCACCCGCGTCGGGCAGCTGATGGCGTCATAGAACGGCCACAGCGGCGGGGCGGCTCCCCCAGCGGCGGCGGCCTTGAACGTCGTGCCGATCGCCGGATCGTAGTGGAAGGCCCATCGGCCGCCACGCCGGACCACATAGTGTCGCGACAGGTACCGGAAGTCCTCGTCGCTATGCGGGCCGAACTCGCCCATGCGTGCCCGAAGCGCCCGCTCGCCGTCTTCGAAGCTGTCGAAGCTCGGATCGTCGCCGACGTTGTCGGCGATGCGCCCAGCGCCGCCGGCACCGATCACCGGACCGATGTCGTTGAGGATCAGCCGGCGGATCGCATTGCCCGGCAGCCCGGCCAGTGTCATTCCGATGACCCCCCCCATCGAGGTGCCGAGCCAGATCAGTTCGTCGACGTCGAGCCGCGCGATCAGCGTGACGCAATCCGCGAGATACTGGGCCACCGTGTACAGAGACGGGTCGGAGGCCCGATCGGACGTCCCGCGCCCCAGCATGTCAGGGCATACGACCCGATATCGGTCGGAGAGTCGCTCGGCGACCCTGTCGAAATCCCTGCCATTGCGGGTCAGCCCATGCACGCACAGCAGCACCGGACTGCCGGCCGCACCCCATTCGGCGTACCCGATCCGATGCAGCCCTCGCGGGCTCGCGCAAGTCACGTGATGCAGCGTCGGATCGGACACCTGGCCCCCTGTAAAATCGAGGCCGAATCTTAACAGGGAGCAGGCATGCTGAAGGGAAAGACGGCGCTGGTCACCGGTTCTACGAGCGGGATCGGCCTTGGAACCGCGAAGGCGCTGGGGCGACAGGGTGCGAATCTGGTGCTCAACGGCTTCGGCGATGTTGCCGAGATCGAACGGCTGCGCGCATCTCTGCAGAGCGACTTCGGCGTGCAGGTCGCCTACGAAGGCGCGGATATGTCGAAACCATCGGAAATCGAAGCGATGGTGAGATCGGTCGAGAAGCGGTTCGGTGCAATCGACATCCTGGTGAACAATGCGGGCATCCAGCACGTCGCCCCCCATCGAGAAGTTTCCGGCCGACCGATGGGACGCAGTGATCGCGATCAACCTGTCCTCGGCGTTCCACACCGTGCGTTGCGCACTGCCCGCGATGAAGGCGCGCGGCTGGGGCCGGATCATCAACATCGCGTCGGCGCACGGCCTCGTCGCGTCGGTCGAGAAGGTGGCGTACGTCGCCGCCAAGCACGGCATCGTCGGATTGACCAAGGTGGTGGCGCTGGAGACGGCGCGTACCCAGGTCACCTGCAATGCGATCTGTCCGGGATGGGTGCTGACGCCGCTGGTGCAAAAGCAGATCGAGGCCCGCGCGCAGCAGCAGGGGGTCTCGGTCGAGGCCGCTAAGGAGTCCCTGCTCTCGGAGAAGCAACCGTCGGTGGAGTTCGTGACGACCGAGCAGATCGGCGACATGGCGCTGTTCCTGTGTTCGGACGCCGCGCAACAGGTGCGCGGTGTCGCCTGGAGCATCGACGGCGGCTGGACCGCCCAGTGACGCCTGGCGAGGTCGAGTCAAGGGTTCAGCCCGCGCCCGCGTCCATACGCACTCGCCAGTAGCGGCGCTCGTCGACCCGCCAGCGCGTCGCCCGTGGGGGTTCGCCCGCGCGCAGCTGCAAAGTGATGGCGGCGTGGGCGTCGCTGCGGAGAATTTCGATCCCGCGCTCGATGTACCGATCGAGCACCTTGGGGTTCGGGTGCCGGTAGCGGTTTCGGTAGCCGACCTGGAAGATCGCGACCGCCGGCGCCACTGCGTCAAGGAACTCCGGTGTCGACGAAGTCGTGCTGCCATGGTGGGGCGCGAGCAGCACGTCGGCCCGAAGCGATGCCGTGCCGAAGCGCTCGAGCAGCGCTCGCTCCTGCGCCGCCTCGATGTCGCCCGCGAGCAGCGCGCTCCCCGCGGGAGTGTCGATGCGCAGCACGCAGCTCCGGGCGTTCGTCGGCGAGCGCGTCACATTGACCGACTCGCTTCCCGGGTGCAGCCATTCGAATCGCGTGTCGCCCCAGCGCCATTGCTGCCCGCGCCGACACGCGAAATGCCGGCTCGCGGTGGTGACGATCTCGTGATCCGCCGGTAGCGACGACGCGACCCAGTCCACCTGCAAATTGCGCAGCACTGCAAGCGCGCCCCCCGAATGATCGAGATCGAGATGCGAGACCACGAGCGCGTCCAGCGCGCGAATTCCTCGTGCCCGCAGGAACGGAACGATGACGCGCGAACCAGCGTCGTTGTCCGCACCGATGCGTGGCCCCGTGTCGTACAGCAGCCTGCGTCCGCCTGTCTCGACCAGCACGGCCATGCCCTGCCCGATGTCGATGGCTGTGAGCCGAAGCCCCCGCTCGGGAGGCGCTTGCAACGGCGTGAACAACAGCGGCAGTAACGCCAATGCCCCGACCGCCCGGCCCGGCACCGGTATCGGCGACAACAGCCACATGCAGCCCAGCGCGGACAGGCAGAGCGCGCCGGCCGTGGGTGATGCGATGGCCAGTGAGCCGATGCCGCCCGGGTCGATCCACTCGAGCGCTGCGAGCAGCATCCGCGTGAGCCAGCCGGCGAGGCCGAGCAGCATCGTGCCCGCCGAGGTCCAGAGAATGACGAGCGCGGCACCGGCGAGCGCCAGCGGCGCGATCAGCACCGACACCAGCGGGATGGCGAATGCATTGGCAATCGGGCTCACCAGCGCGACGCTCGAGAAGAACAGAACCCCGAGGGGCAGCAGCACCAGCGTCGCCGCGTATTGTGTGCGCAGCGCCTCGACGATCACCCCGCGCCAGCGTGCCGGCGCGTCATCACTCGCCGGCCGGTGCGCACGCCCGGAGCCGTACAGAATGATCGCGGCCACCGCGGCGAAGGACAGCCAGAAACCGGCGGCAAGCGGCGCCCACGGGTCGAACGCGCAAACGACCGCGCCGGCCGTGCTGAGCACCGCGACGGGCGACCGCGCGCGACCGCCCAGCAGCGCGAGCCCGGCGATGGCCAGCATCCAGCACGTCCGTTGCGCCGGGATCCCCCAGCCCGCCAGCGCGGAATAGCCGAATCCGACCGCCAGCCCGAATGCCCATCGTGCGTACTGCACCGGCAGCAATGACGGCAGCGGCCATGGCCCCATGCGCGCCGCCAGCCACGCGCTCTTCCACGCTCGACCGGCCATCCCTGCGCCCAGCGCGGCGAGCATGGTGATATGCAGGCCCGAGATGCTCATCAAATGCCCGATGCCGGTTCGATTGAACACCTCCCACCACTGCCCCGGAATTGCCGCCTGGTCCCCGATGACTAGCGCGATCAGCACGCCTCGTACCTGCAGGGGCCAGCCGTCCAACCCCTGCGACATGCGGTCGCGCAGCGTCTCTCGCAGTCGTTCCACGACGGTGCGGGGCGTCACGGCAAAGGCGTCGATCCGACGGTTCGCGCGCTCGCCGACGCCCTTGCGCACGTGCCCGTTGGCGGCGACGCCGTCCTCCAGCGCCCGCAGTTCCGCGTCGAAGAGACCTGGGTTCAGCGTCGCGTGAGGCCGGCGCAGGCGCAGGTTCAGCTGCCAGCGCTCGCCCGGCCTGACGGCAGGAGGCGCGGACGCATCGCGCCCGAACCCGCGATACCAGCTCACTCGTGCGACCACCGGCCCTGGACAGGCGTCGGCCGGGGAGACACAGCGCTCGATTCGCAACCGGAAGCGCAGGCCACGGTCGAACGGCTGCGGGAGCTCGTCGACCACGCCGATCACGGTGAGGTCCCGCCCCTCCAGCGCGGGGGCCAGCCGCTCTGCAAGCCGTTGCTCGCCGCGCAGCGTGGCCCAGCCGGCGGCCGCGAGCCCCGTCCCGATGACCATGGCCGGCCTGCCGAGCGGCATCATCGTGAGACCGAGCGCCAGAAGCAGGATGCTGGCCGCCCGGCCCGGAAGCGCGGGCAGTTGCTGCACGCCCCAGCAGACCGCCACGAAGAGCGCACCGGGCGGCGTGGCGCCCAGTCTGCGGATCAGCGAGGCGATCTGCTGCATCCGACGATGCTATGGCGCGCCGGCCGGTCGCGGAATCGGCCGCACGGCCGGCGGTCATCGTTCGAACGGATCTCTCGTCAGGCAGCGCGTCCCGACAGCGCTGCCAATCGGGGCATCACGCGCAGCGCGTTGCAACAGGTCTGCTCGCAGGCATCTTCAAATGAGACGCCTCGCAAACCGGCGAACACTTGGGCGATCTTCGGCAGCTCAGCGGGCGAGTTGCGCGCCCGATCGCACCAGGCGGGCGCAATGTCGGGCGCATCGGTCTCGAGAACATGCGCGTGCGCGGGAAGCTCGCGCACCAGCCGGCGAATCTGCAGCGCCCGCTCGAAGGTCATCGCACCGCCGAAACCGAGCGCGAAGTCGAGGTCCAGGAACGAGCGCGCCTGCTGGAAGCTTCCGTTGAAGGCATGGGCGATTCCCGCGGACGGCCGGATCCGACGCAGGTGCTTCAGCGTGACGTCCTGAGCGCGGCGCACGTGCAGCAGCACCGGCAGTTCGAACTCCCGAGCCATCGAGAGCTGCTCGGCGAAGAAGTGCTCCTGACGGTCGCGGTCGAGCCCGGGGACGAAGAAGTCCAGCCCGATCTCGCCGACCGCCACCAGACGGGGGTCTTCGATCGCCGCGGCCAGCCGCTCGCGCAGCAGGCGCAGGTCGTCGTCGCCCGCGCGATCGACATACATCGGGTGGATGCCCAGCGCGTAAGCGCAACCGGGCTCGGACGACGCGAGGCGGGCGACCGTCTCGAAGTTCTCCACGCCGACTGCCGGCAGGACGATCCAGCGCACGCCGTCCTGCCGCGCGGCAGCCAACACCTGCGCGCGGTCCGCGTCGAACTCCGCCGCGTCGAGGTGGCAGTGCGTGTCGATCAGCACTGCTCGACGAGTTCGCCGTCGCGCATCGCCAGCACCCGGCTTGCGTGCGCGGCCAGCTCCATGTCGTGGGTGACGATCACGAAGGCGATCCCGAGCACCCGGTTCAGTTCGTCGATCAGCTCGAACATCTGCCTGGCGGTGGCCCGATCGAGGTTGCCGGTAGGTTCGTCGGCGAGCACGCAGCGCGGCCGGGTCACCAGCGCCCGGGCGAGCGCCACGCGCTGGCGTTCACCGCCGGAGAGTTGGCCGGGCAGATGCTCGGCCCGCGCCGCGAGCCCGACGCTCGCGAGAATCTCGCGAGCGGCCTGCATTGCCTGCGCCACCGGCACGCGCCGGATGCGCAGAGGCATCGCGACGTTCTCGAGCGCGCTGAATTCGGGCAGCAGGTGATGGAACTGGTAGACGAAGCCGAGCAACGCGTTGCGCAACCGTCCCCGCTCGCCTTCCGCGAGCCCCGACACCTCGTTGCCGAGCCAGCGGACCGATCCGCCGCTCGGCTGGTCGAGGCCACCGAGCAGATGCAGCAGTGTGCTCTTGCCCGAGCCCGAGGCACCGACGATGGCGATGCGATCGCCGGGCGCGACGTCGAAATCGACCCCGGTGAGCACGTCGACCGCGACAGGACCGTCGCCGAAGGTCTTGCGCAATCCGCGACACGACACCACGGGGGCGCCCGGCGCGCCGTCCGCCCGCGCGTCGCCGGCTCCGTGCACTGCCGCCGGCGCGTGATCTGCCGCGTTCTGCGCCGTCGGGCGCGCGGTCGATGTCGGTTTCTGGTTCATTCGTAGCGAAGCGCTTCTGCGGGGCGGACCTGCGACGCACGCCAACTCGGGTACAGCGTCGCGACGAAGGCGAGCACGCAGGCGGTGAGCCCGATCGCCATCACATCGTCCCAATGCAGATCGCTCGGCAGGCGGTTGATGAAATAGACGCCCTTCGGCAGCACCTGGAAGTTGAAGATCGTCTCGAGCGTTCCGACCACTGTGTCGACGTTCAGCGCGAGCAGCACCCCCAGAAACACGCCGAGCGCAGTGCCGAGCAGCCCCACCATGGCTCCCTGCACGACGAAGATCTTCATCACGCTGCCCGGGCTCGCCCCGAGGGTGCGCAGGATCGCGATGTCCGCCTGCTTGTCGGTCACCGTCATCACCAGCATCGAGACCAGATTGAACGCCGCCACCGCGATGATCAGCATCAGGATGATGAACATCATCCGCTTTTCGATCTGCACCGCGGCGAACCAGTTTCGGTTCTCGCGCGACCAGTCGCGCACGAAGTAATCACTGCCCAGCGTGACCGAGAGTTCTGCGGCGATCTGCGGCGCGGCCAGCATGTCCGTGGTCTTCAGGCGCACTCCGCTCACGCCGTCGACGCGGAACAGCCGCCCGGCGTCCTCGATGTTCATCAGCACCAGCGACGTGTCGTACTCGTAGTGGCCGGAATCGAAGACCCCCACTACCCTGAATTGTCGCAGGCGCGGGACGACGCCCGCAGGCGTCATCGTTCCCTGCGGAGCAATCAGCGTGATCCGATCACCGGTTGCGATGAGCAGCTGCCGCGACAACTCGCGACCGATCATGATGCCGAAGGCGCCGGGCTCGAGGGCGGCCAGAGCGCGCGGATCCACCCCCTTCAGGAAGTCGGCCACCAGAGGTTCCGCGACGGGATCGATGCCGCGCACCAGCACGCCGCGCACCGCCTCGTCGCGGGTCAGCATCGCCTGTCCGGCGACGAAGGGCGCGCCCGCCACCACCCGAGGATTGCTGCGCGCCTTCGCGATCAGCTGCCCGGGATCGACGATCGGCTCACGTCCCGCGAAGACTTCGATATGGGACAGCACCGACAGCATCCGGTCACGCACTTCCTTCTGGAAGCCGTTCATGACGGACAGGACCGTGATCAGCGCCGCCACTCCGAGCGCGATGCCTGCGACGGAGAGCGTCGAGATGAAGGAGATGAAGCCGTTTCGACGCCGTGCCCGGCGGCCCGCACGGGTATAGCGCAGGCCGATCTGGAACTCGAATGGAAGCTGCAAACGCGTCTCGCTGGAAATCCGCCACACCGCAGGAGCGGCCGACGGCCGCGACGACCGCTCGCGCAGCGGCGTTCGGGATCGAGTTTGCCATAGAATGCGCCGAGGTCCGCGCCGGCCGGCCGCCCGCGCGATTGCAGACCGGCAATGTCGCCGCAGCGCCGAAGACTCCACCCATGCCCGAACTCATTTTGCTGTGCTCAGCCGCCGCTGGCGACCGCGCCACGGCGACCGGCGCCATCGATGCGCAGCTCGCCGACCCGCGGGCGCTGAGGCGGGTGCTCGACGGCGGAGCTTTTTCGCGGGCGTTCTCGCGCGACCTGAAGACGAGCGACAGTTCGGACGAGGCGCTGGTGCCGCGAGAGCTTCCCGAGGAGCGGTGGTGGCGAGAGCGCCTGGGCATCCCGGGCACCGACTCGATCCAGGCCTTCGCTGCGCTCGCGCACGGCATGGCGCTGCCGTGCTGGCGGCTGACGCCGACGCATGTGGAGATCGGGCTCGACCAGGCGCGGCTGGCCGACCCCGCCGAGGTCTCGCTGTCGGTCGAGGAATCGGCGATCCTTGCCGCCGAGGCCACGCCGATCTTCGCCGAATACGGCATCGCGCTTCACGCGCCCTCGCCGCGCGCCTGGTTCGTGACCGGCGATCTCGGCATCGACCCCGAGACGCGCAGCTGGACGATGGTGGCGGGCCGCAACGTCGATGCATACCTGCCGCGCGGCGAGCAGTCGCGCCGCTGGCGCAAGCTGCTCAACGAGATCCAGATGACCTGGTTCGCCGGACAGGCGAACCGTGCCCGTGAATCACGCGGCGCGCCGGTCGTCAACATGCTGTGGCTGGATGGCCGGGCCGGAACGACGCTGACACCGCGGCCCGCTTCGATCGTCAGCCGGGACGATGCGCTCGCCGGCCTGGCGATCGCCAGCGGCGCACGCGCAATCGACCCGGGCGCGGCGATGCCGGGAGCCGAAGCGCTGCGCGAGCTCGCCGACGCCGGGGATGTCGTCGTGGATCTCGCCGGGTGGGTCCAGGCCCGGCGTCAGGGCGACCCGCAGGCCTGGCTCGACGCATGGCAGGACTTCGACGCCTGGATCGCCCGCATCGGCCTGGACCGTGGCATCCCCGCCGGATTCGACGGTGTACGTGCGGTGCTGACCGGCGAGCGTCGGCGGCTCGAGCTGCAGCGAGGGGCATCACCGTGGTGGCGCCCCCGGCGACGTATCGACCCGATAGGGCTGCTGTGATGCACCCCGCGATGACCACGCGCGACGTGCCCGAGCAGGCAACACACGCCCTGCGGTCGGCGGGACTGCATCCGGTCATGGCCAGGCTCCTCGCGGCACGCGGTGTGCGCGCCGCCGAGGAACTCGGAACGGACCTGCGCGCCCTGCTCCCACCCGAAGGCATGCTGGGCCTCGAGCAGGCAGCCGACCTGCTTGCGCGGGCAGCACAATCGCAGGAGCCCGTCCTCGTCGTCGCCGACTACGACTGCGACGGCGCGACGGCCTGCGCGGTAGCGGTGCGCGGACTGCGCGCCCTGGGACTGCGGGTGGACTATCTGGTTCCCAACCGTTTCGAGCACGGCTACGGACTCACGCCCGCGATCGTCGACCTCGCCGCCGCGCATCCGCGCCTGGGCAAACCCGCGCTGATCGTGACGGTCGACAATGGGATCGCCAGCGTCGAAGGCGTCGCGCGGGCACGCGATCTCGGGATCGCCGTGCTGGTCACCGACCACCATCTGCCCGGGGACCAGCTGCCCGACGCCGAGGCAATCGTCGACCCGAACCAGCCGGGCTGCCCGTTCCCGAGCAAGCACCTGGCCGGTGTCGGGGTGATGTTCTACCTGCTGCTCGCGTTGCGCGCGCGGATGCGCCGGGCGGGCACGTTCGGCGATCGCGCCGAACCCCCACTCCAGTCGCTTCTCGACCTGGTCGCACTGGGAACCGTCGCGGATCTCGTGCGACTGGACCGCAACAACCGGCTGCTCGTGGCCGCCGGCCTGCG